>JAQWSU010000056.1 GCA_029243025.1 Pirellulaceae bacterium
CCGACCTCTTCAATGCCCAGTACTTCGCACCAAATCTCAGCCATTCGTCGTTCGGTCGATGTGCTGGGTTTCACAAATCCAGACTCTGCCAACAAACGCGAATTATCCGGTGCAGGCAAGCCGCGACGATCAACCTTACCATTGGTTGTCAGTGGCAGTGATGGCAACGGCACATAAACAGCAGGCAGCATGTATCGAGGCAGTAACTGCTCAATTTCCCGCCGAAGTTCTAACTCAGTCGTTTCATGGATATCGGCAGCAACATAGTAGGCAACGAGCCACGGATCTCCGATTCGATCTTCTCTCAGATCCACAACAGCATCGACGACATTCGGCTGGTCTCGCATCGTCGCTGCAATCTCTTCTAGCTCAATCCGATGCCCCCGCAATTTGATCTGAGCATCCAAGCGACCGAGGAATTCCAGGTTTCCGTCATTCAACCAGCGAACCTGATCACCCGTTCGATAGAGGCGGTCAGAAACTGTTTTTCCGAAGGGGTTTTCGACAAATTTTTCGGCCGTCAATTCTGGCCGATTCCAATAACCTTTCGCCAACCCGTCTCCCCCGAGGTACAACTCACCTTGTGCACCGATCGGAACCGGTCGTAAATCTCGATCAAGTACATACGCCTGTGTGTTCCCAATCGGTCGCCCGATCGGAACCGAACGAGCGGTCTCTGCTAAATCATGGGGAATCGTATAACAACAAGCAAACGTCGTACATTCCGTCGGTCCATAACCATTGACGAGAGTCTGCTCCGGAGACAAACGGGAAAGGGCCAAACGAACATGGTGAACAGATAGTGCCTCACCGCCGGTCAGAATCTGACTAACCCCCTGCAACGCTTCTGGCTGAGTCTCTATCACCTGATTAAATAGAGCGGTGGTCAACCAGATCGTACTGACCTGATGGCGAGCAATCAGCTGAGGTAACTGCTCCAAGTCAGGTGGCCCTGCAGGCGCGAGCACTAACCTCCCTCCGTGTAAGAGTGCTGCCCACAATTCAAAGGTTGAGGCATCAAAAGAAATCGTCGCGGCTTGCAGGACAGTTTCGCCAACACCAAATTCTGCGTAATCGACGCCAAACACGAGGCGAGCGATCGACCGATGCCGAATCATCACCCCTTTAGGTTTTCCAGTCGTGCCTGAGGTATACATCACGTAGGCAAGATCGTCAGCGGTCACCTCAACCTTAGGATTTAACGTGGATTGACCTTGAAATGAATCCGTCTCCAAATCAACCACATGCTTGACTTCTTCAGCCAAACGACGGCCGCCATCTCCCCAAGTCACCAAGACATCCGCTTCACCATCCCGCAACATGTAGTGCAAGCGATCATCCGGATAGTCGCCCCCCAACGGCAGATAGGTGGCGCCAGCCTTAAGAATACCCAATAGGCCAATGACCATTTCAAAACGGCGTTCAATGGAAAAGCCAACGAGATCGCCCTTTTCTACTCCCAGACTTTTCAGATGCCAGGCCAGTTGATTCGCTCGCTGATTCAGTTCCCGATAGGTCAACGATTGATCTTGGAACACCACGGCGACTGCATCCGGTCTCAATTCCGCTTGGAATTCGAACAACTCATGAACGGTTTTGTCACAAGGATAATCGGTTGAAGTATCATTCCAGTCGACGATCAACCGCTGTTGCTCAACCTCTTCCAGTAAAGGAATCTCAGCAAGAGTTCGATGGGGGTTATTGCTGAACTGGGTCAACAGATGCTGAACTTGGTTTGCCAAACGCTGTATCGCCACATGGTCATAGCGTTTTGGATCGCCTTCGACCTTCAGTAGGATCTCGGCGTCGTCAAAGCCACTGACCGTCAGTCCGTAATTCGTTTGTCCGTGAAGCTCGAATCTTCGCCGCTTCCAATCGCTGCCCCAAGATTGCACATGACTGGTCAATTCATATTTCTCGAAGACAACAAGGCTATCGAACAATTGCGTATCCGGAGAAACTCCAAAATACGATCGGATATCTGTAAGAGAATCCATTCCGTGATCGCGTAATTCAACCCACTTATTGCGTATCTCGCTCAACCATTCCAACAGATGATTCTGAAGATCCACCTTAACGGTCACCGGGATCGTGCTAATCAAAAGACCAACGGCATTAGCCAACTCCGGAGGTGCACCATAACGGCCGGCAGACGTTGCCCCAAAAACAACAACTTCTTGTTGCGTATAATGCCGCAACAGGATTGCCCAGGCACCTTGGAGCAATGTGTTAAGGGTCAAATGATTGTCCTTCGCGAGCGAGCGTAATCGACTACTCAACGTCGATGACAACCGATTTGAAACCTTACAAAAAAGTTCATTCTCGGTTTTACTTCTACCGCTCCCCAGGTCGATTTCGCATGGAAACTCACAGCCTGAAAAGGTTGCTTTCCAAAAACTCTCGTCAGCAGATGTCCGCCTACTTTGCAACCAACGAGAAAGATCCTGCAAAGAAGGTATCGCCAAAGAATCTGCCACATGCGTTGAACCGCCGCGTCTACCACGCCCATCGTAGAGGCGAAATAGATCACGCAATAAAATCAACCGCGAACGACCATCGAATAACGCATGATGAGAGGTCCAAACTAAACGATAGTGCTCGTCCTCAAAACGAAGTAAGGACAGACGTAAAGGAGGAGGCGTCGCTAGATCAAACCCACGCTTTCGTTCGTCACGGAGAAACGCTGAAAAACGACTTTGCTGTTTCTCTCCTGACCAATGACGCCAATCCTGCTCCTCCCAAGGAATAGAAATCTGACCGTGTACAACTTGAACCGGCATACCTGAGGAATCGTGTGCAAAACTCGTCCGCAAGACATCGTGTCGTTCTACAAGCTCTTTCCAGCTATCGAAAAACGCAACGGAATCGATCGGCTCCTCAAAATCGCAAACCATTATCTGGAGATAACTATGGTCACCATCTTTCAGACCATGGAATAGCATCGCCTCCTGTAATGGCGTAAGCGGGTGCGAACTTGGGCCTTCTTCCAAAGGATCCCTTGGCTGTCTTCTCAAATCACTCATGTTACCCGTGAAAAACGATCTGTCTTCTAAAGCCAATCGCACGACATTTTCGAATTCAACTCAGGCTCGAGCTGGTTCCAAATACCTGCCCTTTCTGTACCTGAGGCCGACAAAAATGTCGGCAGTGCGACAAACGAACGGACGAGGGGTTTCGTTCGACATTTCCGAACCTAAAACGGCCCAAAAAACCGCTCTAATCTTAGCTTACGACCGGCAATTCCCGTCTGCAAAAGCAGTGAATCTCGAAAGATTTACCCAAAAAAAACTAAACAAAACAGCCATTAACAAAACCACTTACAAAGTCACCATCTAGATCAACGTGAATGCTCACGGACACTGACTCCAATCTCATTACTTCAGCACCCGTACTCGTCATCGAAATACAAATCATCCATCCAAAACAGATCTTCACTCAAAGATCTCCCCAGCCTCTCGGCTTGTATTTGTCTTCAACCGATCGTTAGAATCCAGCTGTAAAAATCCTTGAACAGTGAAGGGCTGGCGAAAATACGTGCTTCGACTGAATGAACAACCTGTTTTACAAGGAGTCTGAATTTGACGCGATCAAAAAACAGGTATTCGGGTGTCGTGATTGGCCCTGTGATCATTGTTGTGGGCGTGCTGGCACTCTGGAAAAATGAGGGGCGTTTCGACTACGCACGCGCCGCACGAAACACCACCCCCATGAATGTTCCTGCCCCCAGTTTCAACAACAAACTTATCTCCTACACCGGTTCGATGGAAACCGACCTGAAAATTTCTGGTGAGTATGTGGAATCACTCATCGGCTACCTAAGCGTAAACCGCTCGGCAGAAATTTATGCTTGGGACCGAGACGAAGACAGCGATGGACACGTGACGTGGAACCTCAAGTGGATGACGCGGCTTGATCGCAACTCTCGAAACAACGATATTCAACAGCGTCTCTCATCAAAACAGTTCCGCCCAAAATCCTACAACGTTGGAAAAATCCAAATCAACGAGAAGTGGATTGAATTTGTTGACCCCCAAGAGACGATCTCCCTTTCCAGTCTGAAACTGACCGATACGGGTGAAAAGGACGGCTTGAAAAAACGTGACGAGTATCTGTATCTCGCGAAAAATCGTCCCCGAAAGCTCGGCGACGAACGGATTAGCTACCGAGGTCTTCGAGTCCCCCCGACCGCAACCTATTTTGGTGAATACAAAGATGGTCGTGGTGTCGCGTATCAAGCAGAGGTGAAAAGTGGCTTAGTTGATAGTCTAATCCAAGACACAGGCATCCTTCATTTCATTGTGGCGGGTGAGCGACCTGTTGCCTTGAAGACGATGCAAGCGCACCTAACGCGTCTGCGATGGATCGTCCGCGGAGGCGGTTTTTTAGGCATCAGCGTTGGATTCATGATCATGTTTAGTGCCGCCACCGGGTTTTTGTATCACGTGCCGGTGATTGGCGCGATTGCACAATGGGGAACGATGGCGATAAGCTTCATCCTCGGCGGTCTTTTGAGCATCATCGCGATCTCTTCCAGTTATTTGATCCACCATCCTCTCACGCTTGGCTTTACCGTTGCAGGATGCTGTCTTGTCTTCTGGTTAGCACGCAAACGAGCAACCCAATCACAAACGAATTTCAAACAAGCCCTCGACACAGATTTCGGACACACACTGAGCTCCACCGAGCTGGAAGAACTGGAATTCATTGAGTTGCTACGTGTTTGCTTTGCCGATAAGGAAGTGCATATCGATGAGCGGAAGTATCTCACCAAGTGGGCCAAACAGCATGGTTGGGACCGCGAAAAGATTGCTGAGATGGTGGCCAAGGCCAAGAGTGGTGACGAAGATCCAACCGAGCCAACCTACACGGACAAACACTTACGAAATCTGATTCGCTTGGCACTTGCGGATGGAAAGATCAAGCGTTTCGAACTAAACACTATTTCCAAAGCTGCAAGCGAGATTGGGTACAGCCGATCTGAATTACAGCGTACTATCCAGCAGGTCCGGACGTCAGGGCCCTTATCGTGATGCTTATCGCGAACGTGTCGACCCCACCGGCGACTTTTTCAAATCAAAAGGCCACCGAACCACCTAGGCTGTCAGCGGCTCAGAAGCATCGGGAACCATCGAGCTAACCAACCTCCGCGACCGACAAAACGCTTTTGCCTTCGGTTGTATGGAAATCAATTATCGCCTACATCCCAGGGTCGTACACACCTTGCCCCCGCGCCCGCCCCGCTTGTCTAACAAGCACGCAAACAATGTGGCATCAGCGGAAAAACTTCGTTCCTTGAAGCAGCGTTTCTTGAGAGCACCTGAGTTCGGCTCACTTCCTAAAAGTTGCACACTCAACACCGCTGCATAACCAATCGTTTCATCAAACAAGGTGTCGCATTGATGGGTTATCAGGCATGTAATGGCGCCTACTTTGCCAAAACCCACTTTGACTTGCAGCAGAAACGATGTTCCAAAACTTATTCGGATACGCAGGGCTTGCAAAAGAGCGGACAGATAGGTTCGACGGTCATATTCGATTCAGTGCCAAAGGGAATCCAGTTGCGGTTCAACCTTCATTGATGCCAGAGTCGCCGGATTAAATTAACGTCGAATATATCAACGGGGGCATACAACCAGCATATTGGGGGTCTGGCTGCCGGAAGCATTTTGCTCTTCGCCAACACCACGTCCATGTTGAAGATGCGGAACCCGAAAAAAGAAACGACGATATTTATTTGATTATCATCCATGCGAAAGGCTACAAAGTGCGATATTGTGTAGGCATCACCAGCTATCGGTGTCTTACCGACTAAGGCAAAACCCGAATCCAAATCCCGTGTTAGACATCAGCGCTCGCCTCGATCACACATCCCCAAATCGGCTCTTACACCTCCTGCCACATGTGCAGACAAAAAATCAAACGCTCACCTCGCTCCTCAAGCCGGAACTGTCCATCAAACTCACCAGGCCCCACCAACGCCTTCTCCAAGCCGCTCGTAATCAGAGGCCACTGCGAACCCTATTCGACCAGGGCGGCGAAATAGGCACCACATTGACCGCTATGCTGACCGATGGTCTGTTCACCATCGGGCCCCCCGCTCCTCCGTTGCCGTCAGATCCAAAAGAGAAATGGCTGGTGCTCGCTCCCCGCCTCGACGATGCCGCCTTATCCGTGGGGGGCGTGCTGCTCCAACGCTCCAACAACGTAGAACTCGTCATAAGTAGCTTCACATCGACATATCGCTACTCGGATTCCATTCTTCGTGGAAATAAAGGAGCGGTCACGCGTTTGCGTCACCAAGAGGAAGAACTTTTTTGCAACATGGTGGGAGCCCGTAAAGTCGATGGAGGACTCGACGATGCCGACATTCGAGTCGACGGGGTCGAACCATTTCGCCCGCCCACAGCCCATGAACTGGATCTCTATCGAGATCTAGCTGATCGACTGTTCCACAAAGAGAAGCCTGGTCGCATCTATGCCCCCATGGGTGTTGGGGGCCATGCGAATCACGTGTCACTGCACGTCGCGATCATAGAACTCATCGCGGCGTGGCGTTCTACCAACCCAGCCGTTCGCGTCTTCATTTATGAAGATCTGCCCTATGCATCCATTTCCCCCTGCCAAATTTTGGATGGAGTTCGTCGTCTAAAAGAATCGCAGCGAGTGGCTCCCGTATTTGAAGACATCACCGAAATATTGCCAGATAAACTCTGGTCCATCGGAATCTATCAATCCCAGACAGTACCGACCTTTCAAGAATGCACGAACAGACATGCGAAAAACATGGGGCAGGAAATGAGCCCCGGAAGCGATCGCCACGCAGAGCGATTATGGGAACTGGACCCAGCAACCTAGAGCCGAAAGATCACATCACGTGGCAGACGGCCAGAATAGCGAATGCAGCAGAGATTGGAGCCAAAAGCGAGGAACATCGAGCGAGCTGAAAGTGAATATCAAATATGCTTTCTGAGCTAGAAAATCCAAGACCAAAAGGTGTGTATTCCCGCTCCACACCCTTGGTCGGTTACCTGCCTCGCAGATCTTCAGGAAGCAGCAGAATCGCTTCAATCAGCCAGGAATCTAGCGGCTAATCGAATCAAACCATCGGTTAAATTTCTCGTTAGCCCTCCGAATTCGAGACAAGTGTTACTGATATCTTTGCGTGTCACAAGTTTTCAACCTAGGATCTGGACCGAACTATTTAGCGGGTCAGTTTCGGATTGCACGGCGCCAGCCAAGCCAACACAAAAGGCCGAGGATCAGGCTAGCCAATATCGGTGACAGGTTAGGAGCAACTTTTCCTCCCGGCAGCGGATCCAAATCCCAATCGCGTGTCTGCCTCAGCAACCAGTCGAGCGCTTGATACCGACCCAAAGCGACCGTCCAACAATCGTGGCGATCAGAATGGATTAAAGTCAGATGGGCCCGGCCCCCTTCCGCGTTGATATTTCTGATCATTTGGGCGACTGACTTCACGGAGTCGGCACCATCTGCGCTCGACTGAAATGCCCAGACAGGGGTCCGGACTAGCGTTCGGGCATCATCCCCCACCATCGTGGTCGCCAATGGAAGCATTGCGGCGAAACGCCCCGGATGGCGCCGTGCCAACTCCCAACACCCACTCGCGCCAGCAGAAATCCCGCAGAGATAAACACGATCATGATCAATAGCAAAACGTTCCACGGCATCTTCGATGATTGCCATCAGGCATTCCAAAGGGTCCGAATTGCCTGACGTCGTCAACCAACGGGGTTCAGCCTGCGGTCTTTGCAGCGCCAAAATGTACGCCGGCAGGTGATCCTGAACAATCAGCTCTAGCCAAGCAAGCTGGTCTTTATTGTTGCAGCCAGCCTCGCCATAACCGTGGAGCCAGACGATTAACGGCATGAGCTGTTTAGCCTTTGGCCTAAAAAGCCGAAAACGAACCGACTCACCCCCAACAAGGCAATGTTGGACGTGAAATTTCTCGATCACTTCTGATTTTGGCGTAGTTCCCAACATGGCGGCGAGACAAACAATCATCGCTTTGGACACCATTTTCATCCACCTTTATTTTCATCCACCTTCAGGGAGGGGAAATTTCTTTTCACGACAGACGTCCTGCCGAAGTCATTTCATCAACTCCGCCATGTCATGGAAGGTGCAGTGAAGAAATAACAGGGAACGCTTGCCGAACATCCATACGATTTCCAAACCGTCGATGCACTTCCGCGTCGACTTCAAAATCTTTTGCCTGCACCGATCCGTCGCAAAGTACAACCTGCCATACATAAGGATGTGCACTGCCAAATCGATTTTTGCAGTCTTGACCGTGAGCATCGCGAACCGGAATGGCCGCAGTCGAGCGGCAATTGTCGTTGTTGAATCCGGCGTACAACGTCTCATTGTCTCCCCAATCCTTCCCACTCAAATATTGATTGGAGTCAACATATTTCTCTGCAATCAGATAGGTCTTTGACATTCCGTCAAGAAGGTCGCGAGGCCGAACACGACTACGTCCAAAGACGACCCCCGTGTAACGTCGCGTATCAGGCCAAACAAACGTCGCCCGATCGCCTTGAGCAAGTGATTGGGGGCCGCTCCACTTCCAATCGAATTCGACAGTCGGTCCATCCCCTGCATTGGCCGCGTAATCGGTTTTTGCTGCCAATGTGAACGGTTTCGAGACCCGTCCCCCAAGGGTCAGTGGCCTCTGATTGGCGCGATAGGGGTAAGCACAAACAGCCCGACGAGTGGGACAATGGAAAACCGTCAACGGCCGCGAACAACGCTTTGCCAGCGCCTTCCAGCGTTCGATTCCTTGCAAGCGAGCACCTTGCCGTCGCAAATCACTTTCATGCAAATAGTCCAACAAGTTGAAGGCCCAACTGCCGGGCTGACGTGAATCCGTACCCCGTTCTGGTTCGCCGATCCAATCAAAATGCCAACCGCCTGAAGGGAAATACCCTTTCACTGCTTGATGCGCATTCATTGCCAGTCCAATTTGTCGAAGATTGGTCGAACATTGAGTTCGACGGGCAGATTCTCTGACCGCCTGGAGCGCAGGCAACAACAACTGCAATAGCAGCGCCAAAATCGCCACGACAGCAAGCAAATCCAAGATGGTTTGTCCGAGATCATTTCGTGCACCTTTTTTCCGAATTCGCATCAAAATTCGCCTTTCTACTGTCTGTCTTCCAACCTGCCAGATTGGTCAAAGCGAGACACGATATCGACCGACCTTGGAAATCGTCAAACACTCATCAAGACACTCCTGCTTCCGCTTTCGAGCAACTTTTCTCTCTATTCCCCCAACCCGAGTGTCCGGTTGAACGCTTGGTTTTCGACTTATGGAATAGACAAGCAGATTTTGGCTTTATTGTCATGGAGGATTATCCGGCATGCATGGAACATTCATTCAGGACGATCACGGAAACATTTCAAACCGAATCCAACAGGTCAGCCACCAATTGACAAGTTGCAAGACCATTCCTGAGATCAAGCAAATCCGAGATACGGCAGAACAACTGCGAGTTGATGCGCAACAACGCGACTTGGGTCTTAAGCTTCAAAACCGTGCCACGGAGCTCAAGATTCAGGCTGAGCGAAAATTGGGCAAATCTCTTGCTGAGATGAAACTGCGTGGCGGTGATCGGAAAACGGGGCGCGAGACCATCCGCCTGAAAGATCTCGGCATTGATAAGAATCAATCGGCCCGTTGGCAGCAATCGGCATCGGTTCCCGAGTCGAAATTTCGTGCTTACGTGCAACAAACACAGACCGCGGGCAAGGAACTCTCCTCCGCGGGAATGTTGCGACTGGCAAAACAATGCCGAATCGAGCAGTCATCCATGGCCTGCGAGTCGAACAGCCGAAACAATCTCTCTGCTTCCTCGAGTTCACCGCCGATCTCCATGCCACTCCGCCCGCCACAGCATCTGCCTTCGCGCGATTTTTCTGACCTGATTGATGAAGGAAAAAATCACGTCAATACTCTGACCGGTTTACTCGAACAACTCTGCGAACGGGCAGGTTTTGCCGCCGACACGGGTGAAAGTCGCGCCTGTCGGCGTTACCTGCAAGAGATCAGTCTACATTTCGATTATTTAATGGTGGAAATGCAGCAACTCGCCAAGGAACGTCGTTTTTTGACCTCCGGAATCCCGTCCAATTTTTGAACGAAGCTTTGAATCCCACTGTAACTCATCCGTCCCTTTCCTAGCACCTTCTTCTCCTTTGAATCCGAAAGGCGCTCCACATGATTATCGTGCTTACTTTGGCCACCGTGACACTCGCAAGTCTAACCAGCCTTCACCAACGACTCATCTGCCTACCATTCTCTCCGTGCAACCCCGCACAAATGGAACTGAAAGTGGGTTCGGTCCAGGGAAGTTGCTGTCAACCTGGTCGCCGTTGGGGCTGTGAACCTCGTAATTTTGAACAATCGGGCTGCGCTCCAATTCTTGGGCCCGCGATTCGATGTACGAGTCGTGACTGGACAGTTGTTCGTTGCTCGTCGGCAACCTGCACCAAAACAAATCCTGAACACACTTGTGAAGTCGACATTCGTCGGGTGGCCCAAAATCGCTGTCGCCCCACAGGTAATCGCACCACCGTGGGTTGCCCGGACGAACAATGGCAATGCGAAATTCTTAAAAGGGACTACACGGAAAGTAACAGTCCCACCGTAGATGTTCTGGTTTGCGATTTAGAACTTTCAACTCCGTGCGGCGTCAAATACAGCCATTGTGACTAGGAGATAACACACGTGCGCCACCGTAGCCTTCAATTCGTCTTGCTCGGCGCAGCCTCGGCTGTGTGCCAGTCTGCGTCTTCCGCAACGATCAGCTCGGACAGCACGATCGACGCCCTAATAGCCCGTGCGCGGTCGATTTACAGCGTTCGTGTTGACTTCACTCTCACCACGAAAAGCCAGAATGAGGAAACGCAAAACCAATATCGTTTTTCTCAGGCTGGAAACGACTGGGCTCTGCGATATCCAAACAGCCCAGCCATTTTGATGAATACCCGTGATGCGACGTTTCGATTCTATGAAACGACCACCCCGTCCGGGAAAATATATCGGGCGTTACACCTCACGCCAGCACAATCGCTCGGCGCTGCAATCGGGAGCAACTACGCTTGCGCAGCTGCTCGGGTAGGAACATTCTGGTACGACAAACAGTTAGACTTTATCGATCAGAATCGTCACCAAGCCGTAATCTTGACGGACCAACGTATCCTTGGTATTCCGACAACGATGCTCGAGTGGCCGGTTCAGTACTCGCAACTCGGCTCTGCATTTGTGATCGTGCCCGGGCAAGTCGACAAGTCCTTCGCTGGATTCCTACGGATCTTTACGGCCCCCGCGTTCGGGTATGCGATTCCTAGAATGGACTACGTATCCGCTGAAGGAAAGTTGCTACGACGTTATGAGGCAAACGACTTCGTCGAAATAGGCGATAGTCTATTTTTCCCCCAAGTCGCTCGATGCATTAGCTTTCATCCGCACCACCGCACGTCGACAACCTTCTCCATCGAGCAGATTGACTTCGTCAACACCGATCTCCCAAAAGACGAATTCGATCTCCAGGTTCCAGGCAATGCCAGAGTGCGCGACTCGCGTCCTGGCTCAGCGCATTCAGTTTTTCACCTCGAAGAACAGAGCGACCTTGAAGGCATACACAAGCTCATTCAACAGGATCCAAATCAAACATCCGCTCTGTCGTTTCGATTTCTTGTCTTTGCCATCAACCTTTTGCTGGTCACTTTCCTTATTTTCCTCTGGACCCGACAACAATGCGACTCATCCTGATCCCTTGGCTCCCAGTTGCAATGCTCCTTCTGTCAACCGCTCATGCGCACGGACATGCAGATCCGCGTTGCCACTCGCTCGAAGAGGTTTTTAAGAAAATCGCTGCCCACCAACACCTTCGTCAGATGTGTGGCCCTCTTTCAACGATTCGCATCGGCGTCTTGCGAGGGATAGCGATCGATCCGACCGCAGTGTTTGATTACGATCCTAGCTCCGGATCGGCAGGGGTCTCTGTGCGGGAAATCATCGATCTTTGTCGAGTCCACGGTCTCAATGGCTGGGCAATTAATTCAGAAGTCCAGACCGTCAAGAAGCTACCGTTACCCTGTATTCTTTTAGTCAACAACAACCGACACTGTGTCGTTTTGGAATCCGTCGATCAAGCAGGTGCAACCGCTCTCGTCTGGGATCCATCGGTATTGAAAACCCAACAAGTCAGCCTCAAAAGTCTCAACCAGGTTTGGTCTCAAAAGGCCATCATTTTTGGCGTTCCTCCGGGACTCGATCGAATCCTTGATGGGATTAATTTAGTCATTGCGGCAATCTCTCTCGGCCTATTTGCGGCCCGTTTTCGGCATCGTCGAAATCAGCTGCCCCCTACCAAATCATCAACGGATTGATCAGCAATCCATCCTTGCCAAACATCAGGTTCGCACCGTCACAATTACAAATCATCTTTTCGTGTCGCCTCCCGACAACCCAATCCAATCCACTCGATCTTTCCTTGGGAAAGGCACACTTCGTCGCCCACTGGTTGGCAAGCAACGGATTGCTGTGAACGGCTCCGAAAACAGGCCGCTGCCTCAGAAGAACGCTGCCTCAGAAGGCATTCCGAACAACCGGCCCCATTCACTCGCAGATTTAGAATCCAAATAAGATCGCAACGAAACGACTGTTCGTCGTTGTCAGAGGCTAACCAATAGACATCCAAAAAGTCTTTTTCAAACCCCCGATAGGTACCCCACATACCGTAAAATTGCTGATCTTGACTGGGCGTGTCCAACTTACTGATGAATCTTCGTAGCGGACGAGTCCAAAACCCGTCGACATGCCAGTTGTCGCTCTGCCACATCAGCTTTCCGCCCTCGAAAGTACGACGTGTGTTGGCCCAAACAAGCGGAGACACAATTCTCTGAGCGCCATATAACAGCTCTTAACGACCCAACCGCCCCCTGGCCAAGCCGGAATCAATATTCACAAGTAAGGCATCGACGAAAAAGGTTTGGATGTCGGAACGGCTCTCTTCAATGGGACGCGGATTGTATTTCCCAAATTCACTGACGGCGTCTAGATATTCAACGTAAAAACGGATACCGCTCGTCAACTTCACGTTGGTAAAGAGACGCAGGGGTTGCAACAAAAAACTCTCATCGCTGCCCGTCAAGCCGAGCCCTCGAAAGTTCTGCTCCAACATTTGCCAAGCCCGATATTGCCCGCCAATGTCTAACATGGCGCAATCACCGAGGCATCGTTGCTTGAAACGGTCGCCAGGCCACCACACGTGATAACAGGAATCGCAGATGTAGCTAAAATTATTGTTATAGAAAAGTGGCTTATACACGCTCGCAACGGCCCTCTGAATCGCAGCTCGTTCTTTTTCACTGCAACAACATTTCTCAATCGAACACGCACATGGCGCCACCGCCCATGAATTCTTGGTGACGGATCCTGGAGTAGAATTTGGCTTCGCAGAAAGCTCTCCGCCCGTTTCATGCAAAGGGGGCTGCTTCCACATAGAAGTTGGCAAGCCGTTTGCAACCTGACCTGTCACGCTGGAGGGTACCAACAAAAAAGGAAAGAACAGCCAGTTGCAACTGCCCTCACCGAAAGCGTTGAGATGACATGTTCTTGCCTCTCGAATTTCCGTAGAAAACGGTGTGTGAAATGTCAAAATATTGGTCACTCAACCAAACCCACATTGGTCAGACACAATCGTGAACATAAGAGTGTCGGCTTATGCGATCCTTGAAATAAAGGGAAATGCCATCGCCTTGTGGCAAAGACTATTCAACCTTGGCTGTTGTCTGGCTCTATGCGATTACAATTCAGTTCTGGGCAATCGGCGCACCGAGTCTGTATCTCCGAACTCAGCTATTGTGCAAGATTTCAGCAAAGGGCTTGGCCGTCGCTCGCCAACAATTCAGTACAAACATTCACACCAGAGGGAAGCAGTCTCAGTCTTCTGAGCTCCTGAATTTCCTTCTTCCCCACACCACATCAAGAACGACTACCGGCCATACATGCCAGTTAGTCAGGCGACACCCTACATCTTATTAGTCGCGCCATGTCCGATTTCTCGTCTGAATTTCGACTGATGAATTGCACAGTTCAATAACTGGCGTGTTGACACAAAGGCATACTGTATGTGCAACTCAGTAAGGAACAAGAATCGTGAGTCCAGCCACCCAGCAACTCTTCATTCGCATCAACCGATTGGGCATTTCATTCAAATCGCCAGATACGCCAACGGAAAAACGTTGGTTATCGTGCGTCGTTCTTTTTTTGATAGTTTTTTGGGGATGTGACGGAGAACCGAACCCGGTTGTCCAGCAACAGGATGATTCACTACCAAACAATCGCGTGACAATCCACGATGCGGGCGATGTGATGGCGGGCGAATCGATTACCCATCGTTTTCTGTTTCGAAATCCGTTGTCCAGCCCCATTAAGATTGATGCCGAATCGGATATTCAAGAAAGCTGTGGTTGTTTAAAGGTTCAATTGATTCGACAGGTTCTAGCAGTAGGTGAAGAGACTCCGATATTAGTTGAAGTGGGGACCGACACGAAGCGAGGCAGAATTTCTGAGACAGTATTAACAAGTTGGAAGTCCCATGACTCCGAAGCGTTGGACCACAGATTTTCCATCCGAGCGAACATTCACTCTGCTCTTATTTGCACGCCAGCTGAGCTTACCTTCAATCGTGAAGAGGTCGCTCATGGCGTGAGCAAACAAGTGATCTGCAGATCGGATTTAGCGTTAGATTGGAATTCTTTACGGATCAGTAACAACTCCACAGGAATTGAGCTCAGAGATTCAGAGGTGACAGAAACCGGTTACCGTTTCACGATCCGATGTCCGGCGATGGATTCTGGTCAAGCACAAAGTGGCGAGCTTCATCTTGCAGTAAATCCAGCGCGTAAATCGGGTTCGGACCCAACCAGCTATACCAATCGGGTCCCTGTCTTCTGGCTATCCCCCCACAAGCTTCAGGTGTCACCGCCACTCATCACGCTCCAGCCTCACGCCGCAGAATGGCGTGCTTGGTGCATCATAACGGGTAGCGTGATCAAAGCGGGCGTGACCATTGAAGCAGTTGAGTTCGAAGGCTGCAAGTTAGATTTTCAGGCCCAAAAAATCGGACAGGCGGCAACACGCATTGACTTTCGTCTTCCGCGACATCCGCCCCACCTCACGGCAGAGGAACTTACGCTGCGACTTTCCGATGGGAATTCAAAAATCGTCAAGGTAACCTGCCCTCCAGTTCCCGCAAGTCAGGGTCGGTCAGGATGATACCCATCTCGTTGCATGTCGGGAACGAATTCTGAAAATCCTTTTCTCTTTGCCAATTTCTTACAGCCTCAAGTTCTCTTCTCATCGTGACCATGTGGAACTCACCATCGTGCTGGGTAACCCAAGAGTTTTTCTTGCCCAAGACCAAACGACGCCAATCGCCACGCGAACAAATCGTGACGCTGTCCCTGCTTGCCAGTCACGACGATCCGAAGGCGCGTCTCGACGGATTCTTGCTACCAGCTCCCCCGTGCGACAGAACTTCAACTTGCGTCGTTTTCAAATCCGAGTGCCCTATCTTTGCCTGATGATTTTGATCGGCCAGTCCGCCATCCTCAGCTCTAACGCATGGCAAGCGAGTCCGAACTGCGATGAACTGGCCCACCTCGCCTCAGGACTCTATCACTGGCAAACCGGAAAGTTCCATGCCTATAAAGTTAATCCGCCCCTGATCCGCCTCTGGTGTTCGATTCCGTTAGCTCTATCCCGTCCGAGTATTCCCTGGCACTCTCCTGCCACTACCAAGAGTAAGCGTCCCGAATGGCAGCTTGCACGGCTCTTGTTGCAATACAGAAACCCTCAACAAATACGATTTGACCTGTTGGTTGCCCGATTGATGTGCATTCCGTTGGTCTGCCTGGGAAGTGTAACGTGTTATCTGTGGTCAAGACACAACTATGGTGTGTCGTCCGGGCTGGCAGCCATGTTACTGTGGTCTTTTTCTCCCAATATCTGTTCCTGGGGAGCTACCCTTTGTCCCGATGTCCCAGCGGCTGCGATCGGCGTGCTCGCGTGTTTCAACATTTCCGCATGGTTTAACCGACCAACCGTGTTGAACGCAACAATTGTTGGCATATTGCTGGGATTCGCGTTTCTTGCAAAAACAACTTGGATCATACTCTTCGGACTCCTACCGATCATGGTGGTAGGCCATCTATGTCTTATGCAGACCGGTCGCAATCATGCCAGTCGAATGTTAATCCAAAGCGTGTATGCATCTTTGACAGGCCTCCTCGTACTTAACGCGGGATATGGTTTTCAAGACACATTTTCTTTCTTGAACGAGTTCGATTTTCACTCGGAGATATTCCGAAGCTACGTCAATTCGATCAAATCATTTCACAAAACATCTTTGACCTCTCTGCCGATCCCTTTACCTCAAGCTTTTGTTGAGGGGATTGACCTCCAACAATTCGAATTTGAGCGAGGCAAACGATCTTTTCTCTGCGGCCAATGGAAGGATGGCGGATGGTGGTATTACTATGCCTTTGCCGCTCTGGTAAAGATGCCCATTGGCTTTTGGATTCTTACGATCGTGTCAGCTTGGTACCCTGCTCCGGCTCGCTTGATAAAAACACCACATCTCACGGTGCCCTCAACTCGTTCGAGTTTGTTAGCCATGTTGTTACCTTTCGCTGCTATGGCCGTGCTAATCAGCTCGCAAACAGGTTTCTCTCGACACTTACGTTACGCTTTCCCATGCTTTCCATTTTGTTATATCTGGGTCAGTCAAACGGCAGTTTGGACGAAAACAAATACACGTTTGAGATACATTGTATCTTTTGCCCTTATAAGTTTCGTAATCGGCAGTCTGCTGTGCTGGCCCTTTCAGCATTCCTATTTCAATCTTTTGGCTGGGGGACCTTTAGGCGGCCATCGCTTCCTACTCGATGCCAATATCGATTGGGGAGAAGATGTTCTTCACGCGGAACGGTGGGCAAAGGACCACCCCACTTGTCGCCCACTTTATCGAGCTTTCGTCAGTGATGAATTCGCGGCGCACCGCCAATTCCATTGGAACCGTGCGACTCAGCTTCGAACGGGCTGGTATTTGGTCAGCATCCATCGATTACTGGATCCCACGGACTCCTTTTCCTGTTTCCAAAGCCTTCGTCCCATCGATAGGATTGGATTCTCGACCTTGGTTTACAAGATCCAATCGAAAGAGGCGTCTTTGACAGCCCATACCGAGCAAGAATTTCAACGATCATTAGTCGCGGCAGCTAGTCGCTAGGATTACAATACAACAAGTTAAAAAGAAACTTCTCGCCAGGATCGTAACGACATGTCTCGTCTCGCAATGACCTTGATAGTTGTCTTGACTTCGCAAGTATCTTACGCCGAATCATGGACACTTAATTTATCAGCTGGTAAGTACGATCGTCACGATACGCCAGTCTCCGTCAGGCTACCGGACTTTGCTCCCAACCTTTCGACATTTCAGCTAATCGACGCCGAAACCAACCAGACGATTCCTGTACAAATCTCAACAAGGGCTCCTGTCGCCACTTGGATCCTAAAACGCCCCTTGAAGGCAAACCATCAGCGAGAATATGTACTCCGTGCGTCCGTTACTGCTCCCAACAAGAATCAAACCACCGCCGTCCAATGTTCGCAGAAAGATGGTCATCTGCAAATTTCGGTCGGCAATCGCACGGTACTCCAATACAACATGGCGGTCAATCAAGCACCGGATGGGCTCGAAGAGATTCAATCACGCAACGCATACATCCACCCGGTATACACTCCCAATGGAAAAACAATCACAGACGATTTTGCGCCGGACCATCCGCATCAGAGAGGCATTTTTTTTGCTTGGACCAAAAGTCTATTCAATGGCAAGGACATCAATTTCTGGGAACTACAACAGGGTGTTGGTCGAATCGAATTTGAACGATTGGATTCGACCATTGATGGCTCTGTGTATGGCGAAGCAACCATTAAGCAACGTTTTCTTGATGTTCGTCAACCGGAACAACCGATCGAGATTCTCAGCGAAACATGGACGATCCGAGTTTTCAATATTTCGGACGGATTCCTGTTCGACTTGCAATCGGACCAGGTTTGCACCGCGACCACTCCCTTGGTAATTGGCCCCTATCATTACGGCGGATTAGGGGTACGCGGTCGGCGGGAATGGCTGGCTCCTAACCCCGACTTTGAAATGATCACGAGCAATGGTTTTGATCGAATCCGTGGAAACCATACGCGTCCCCAATGGGTGGATTTTGGCGATTCATCAGCGGGTATGACATCGCTTGACCATCCTGACAACTTTCGTTTTCCTCAGCCCGTGCGACTGCATCCCAAAAAACCCTACTTCTGTTTCGCCCCCTTGGTGGTCGGCCAGTTCGAAATCGGTCCTCAACAAAGGTTTCGCTCAAAATATCGATTCCATGTTTACGATGGGGCAAAGGTAACAGCAAGAAACGAACGAATTTGGGCAGATTATGCGACCCCACCTGATCTGAGCGTCACGGTGCAACCTTAAGCGGCTGCCTTCTCAAACCGACACCTGACGACCGCCGCGACATGCCAAACTGCGCGGACGGCGTTTGGGCAAACAGTCTACTCGCAATCATCCGGCCAAGACGTTACGCTTGTGCTCGAGAGCGTCAGTAATCTTGGCAACACCTGCCATGCTGGAGTTCCCCGTTGGCGTTTTAAAGCAGTTCATCATCGTTTGATACGACACAACCAAGTTGCTCACGATGAGAATGCATTTCACAAGATCGCTGCACCTATCCAACTTGTTAACCACAATCAGCGAAACCCAATCGAACCTCTGAAGTTAGGAGAACGGATCAATGGTAAATTCTCAGACAACGAAGCAACTGGCTTATTTTTTGTCGGTGTGTGCAATCTGCACCTTGGGCAATCAGGGAGCTCAAGCCGACGACGATTCAAAAGCAACAGCTGCGGCCAAAAGCCCGCAAGTATTCGAGCAACGAATCTACACAACAGCAGATGGTAAGCTACCGAACTTACACAGCCGTTTTCGTGACCACACGAATTACCTCTTCGTCAAGCACGGCATGCATCTCATCGGTTACTGGACCCCAAAAGACAAGCCAAACACGTTGATCTACATCTTGGCTTACCCCAATCAAGAGGCCAGAGAAGCCTCGTGGAAGGCATTTATGTCCGACCCAGAATGGCAACGCGTCTGGGCCGAATCCAAAGAAAATGCGGGAGGATCGATCGTGACCAAGGTCGAATCAATCTTCATGACGCCAACCGACTACTCACCAATTCGCTAGGAAGGGCAAATTCGGTTCCCCTTCCATGCTGAAATCGAAAGAAAAGGGGATGGGCTATTTGGCGCCCGTCACCTTTTTTATGTAGCGGACTTCAGCTGGATCATAGGGGGATCCATCAGCGCGTAAGATTTCGTGAAACCAAACCTTGGGCTCAGCCGTGTAGCGTTTCTGCCATGAATCCCAGGGATAATTCGTTTGGGTTTTACCGGCGACAAATCCCCAATTAAATGCCGCAATTTTCTGATCCTTAAAATAGCCGAGCAGCGGATCAAACCGACTCCCAGTCGGTCTCGCCATATACTCGGTGCAGAAAATCGGGCGATTATAGCGTCGTAATTGTTTGACACGAGGTTCCACGTGGGAAAGGTCGCCATAATTGTGGAAACTGATCAGATCTGACTGGTCAATCATCAATCGATCGATCTCAGACATCTCTCCGTGTTTTGGCCAAGGCCCTAACCATACAGCCGCAGTCAATGGCTGACTGGGATCCGCCTCACGTGCCCAAACAAACACTTTGCTCAATAATTGAGTTGCCATTTCAGCCTTATTTTCAAGTTCAGTCTTTGCCCCTTGTTCGCCGTATGCGTTCGTATTTGCATTGTCTGGTTCATTAAATAGATCCCAAGCAATCACGCGACGATCTTCTCGAAATGCCCGAATCACACCGTAAATGTAGGGGCGTAATTCATCATGTCGCTTTGCATCCCCCAACAAGTCCGCACCGGGTGACTGCACCCAACCAGAATTGTGCACATGCGGGCGCGGAACCGGTTGCTTGCCCAATTTCGGCTGCGGATCCCATACTCCATCCAACAATACAAACATCACTTGAATCTCATGCTTATTGGCAATTTCCAGAAAACGATCAATTCGCTGGATAAATCCTGCTGAGTCTTGCTTCCACAGCAGATCATGAAGATAGACACGAACACAGTTGAAACCGAGTCCCCCGGCCCAACTAAGCTCTCGTTCCATCGCCTCCGGATCGAACGAATCAGCCTGCCACATTTCCAATTGATTGATCGCGGTACTCGGCGAGAAATTACAGCCGACAAACCAGGGTTGCTTTGCATACCAGGCATTTACTTTCTCGGTACTCCAACGCTCGGCGCCGCTGACACTCGAGTCTGGAATGCTCACAAATAGTAAAAGCACCCAAATCAATTGGACGGTACGCTGATTCATCGTCGCTCCTTTTTATCGCCTCATAGGATCTATTCGCAGAAACTTCTTATCGAAAATTAGACGCGGTCTTCACCCTAAACGCAACCGGCGAAGATCATCCCATCGGTGACTCGACGATAAACATCGTCGAGAGCAGCAATTCATTGACGATTCTTTGATCGACTCACGACCACCAGCGGTTGGCGAACAGGTCTGCGTAGCGAACGCCGTTAAGTAACACCAACGCAAATTGGTGATGGATTAATGACGTACTTGTAGCTGGTTGCATTTTGACAAAGCTTCATTTTAAAAGTAGGCAAGCCGGTTCGTTCCAATCTCCGTGCTTGAGCAGAGTTCTGCTGATTTGCTGCGGGGAATCTCGGCCGAGCACGCCCACCATTGCAGAGTCGACGCAACCGTGGCAACCGCCATGAACGCAAATCGCGACCCCTCGAATTCATGTGAAAGGACAGATGGCAGTTGACGTGACAAGGCCCGCGATCCCCAACCACCAAGAACTTACAGACTCGGATTATTGACGCTTCTCAGTTGACGCTTCTCAGTCATCAGGTGAACAACGCCTTGAAAAAAAGCGATCAACCACTTTAAATTACCCCCGACAGGAAAACGGCGGCTTCATACTGCCATCGGGTTCAACGATCCATTCCCAATCGGCTTCCATTTTCCACCGATTCCGAGGCAGCTTTCCACTCAAAAGCAAACCGAACATCGGTGAAGCAAAGCGATTTCCAGCTCAAACATAGTCCAAAAGGTTCGCATTCCTGTTTTATCGACTCATAATGAAACGCGAGGTTATTACGCCATTCACGCAATAACGTCTTCGACAACATCACCGTGGACATCGGTGAGTCGGAAGTCGCGGCCCTGGAATCGATAGGTCAGCCGAGTGTGATCAATGCCTAATAGATGCAGAATCGTGGCCTGCAGGTCATGCACATGTACTCCGTTCTCGGCGACACTGTATCCGAAGTCGTCACTAGAACCATAAGTAATACCAGGTTTAACTCCACCGCCGGCCATCCACATCGTAAAAACACGACCGTGATGATCTCGGCCATAAACCTCACGAGTAAATTCCCCCTGACTAAACGTTGTCCGACCAAACTCACCACCCCAGATAACCAACGTATCCTCAAGCAACCCGCGTTGTTTCAAATCGATTAATAGCGCAGCCGATGCCTTATCGACATCGCCACACATCAGTGGCAAATCACGTGGAATATTTTGATGATGATCCCAACCAACGTGATAGAGCTGAATGAATCGTACACCACGTTCGACCATGCGGCGGGCAATCAGGCAATTCGCTGCGTAGGTTCCTCGCGTCTTTGCATCTTCGCCGTAGAGTTGAAAGGTTGCTTCCGATTCATCGGCAGTGTTCATCAGCTCCGGCACACTGGCCTGCATCCGAAAGGCCATCTCATATTGTCGGATGCGAGCCTCGATCTCGGGGTCACCGGCCTGTTCAACTTTGATTTGATTCAAACGGCTCAAAGAATCGAGGGACGCACGTTGTGATTCCCGACTGATGCCGGTGGGATTCGATACGTAGAGAACCGGATCGCCAACAGATTGCAGTTTCACCCCCTGATACTGTGATGGTAAGAATCCGCTGCCCCAAAGTCGCCCGGAAACCGGCTGAGGCGTACGTTTACAGCTTCCAAAAGAGTTCAGCACCATGAATGCGGGCAATTCTTGAGCCTCACTGCCCAGCCCATATGACAACCAAGCTCCCATGCTGGGCCGCCCCGCCAATTGGTGCCCCGTCTGCAGAAATGTCCGGGCCGGATCATGGTTAATGGCCTCGGTATGGATCGACGGTATGAAACAGATATCATCGGCGACCGACCCAATGTGCGGCAGCAGTTCCGTGTTCACCCAGGATCCGCTCTCACCGCACTGCTGAAATCGGAATTTGGTCGGAGTGATCGGCAGCGATTTTTGATTTTTCGTGAAGCCTGTAAGACGCTGTCCACCTCGAACGCTCTCTGGTAAATCTTCACCAAAACGTTCCTGCAACAACGGTTTGTAATCATAGAGGTCGAGATGCGAAGGACCGCCGGATTGAAACAGATAGACGACTCGTTTGGCCCGAGGTGCAATCGAGCGAATCCCCGGAATGGCAGCAATACCATTGTCAGGCAGAAGTGCGCCGAGTGCAGCCGTACCAAGACCGAGTGTAGATCGCATTAGAAAGTCACGACGTGGTTCGTTCATTTTTATCGTCCGATTTGTACTTTCTTCTTTGTCGGTCACTCTCTGGTCAATGTCTCATCGAGATTCAACAATACGCGAGCAACATTTGTCATGGCAGCAAGTTCGACAGGGTCGAGACCTGGATCAACGGCCAAATCTCCCACGGTCAAGAAAGTCTTGGCGGCATCGGGATTAGATTTGAAATATTTCCGTTGCGCATTGAGTTCTTCGCTCAGAATCTCCACTTCACTTTCTCGAGCATGGCGTCCGAGGACCAACAACAAACCGTGACGGATTCGCTGCGCATCGGCCTCGGCATTCAACTGGAGCATACGAGTGGCCAACCCACGAGCATGTTCCACAAACGTTTCATCATTAAGCAGCAACAGCGCCTGCAGCGGAGTATTCGTCCGTTTCAAGTCGACAGCACAAGTATCGCGACCGTTGGCATCGAGCAGACTCATCAGGGGTGGCTTCACGGCACGCCGCCACAAAGTATAAAGGCTGCGGCGATAAAGTTTGTCGCCCGTATCCCGTTGATAAACCACTTGACCTTTAATGATTTCCTTCCATAGCCCAGCCGGTTGATAAGGCTTCACCGGATTGCCCCCTATCTTTTCCACCAGAAGACCGCTCGCCGCCAACGCCTGATCACGGATCACAGCAGCCGGTAGACGGTAACGTGGTCCCCGCGCTAACAGACGGTTAGCCGGATCTCTTACTAATAGATCAGGCACCATATGTGAACTCTGCTGGTAGGTCGCGCTCATCAGGATGAGTTTCTGTAACGCCTGCAAATCCCATCCGGATTCGATGAAACGATTAGCGAGATAATCGAGTAACTGAGGATGTGACGGGGCCTCACCTTGTGCCCCAAAATCTTCCGATGTCTTCACGATACCGGTACCAAAGAAACGCTCCCAAGTCCGATTGACGGCGACGCGCGCCGTGAGCGGATGTTCCGGATCGACAAGCCATTTCGCCAGTCCCAGCCGATTTTTGGGCAGCGTTTCCTTCATGGGAGGTAAACAGGCTGGTGTATTCGCACTTACTTCTTCACGTGGTTGATCGAAAGTCCCTCGATGCAGAACAAACGACTTTCGACGATTCGGGCCATCTCCCATCACCATGACTTTTGACCCGGTCGCTTTCAATCGTGCCTCTCGTTCTTCCAACGGGCGCATTGCCGTCCGCAGCTTGGTTGCCGGTTGATAGACATTCCGCAAAAAATGTTCCCGGGCTTGCGTTTTGAGCTTCGCATCCCATTGCGCCACCTCTTTTTTGCCCAGCTCTCCCGGTAGTTTTTCACGGTCGGCTGTCGACTGCGGCAGAGACTCAAGCCACTCTGCGTGAGCGGTCTTGAATTGCTCACTCTTCGAGTGTGTAACGAGTTCCTGTCTTAGCGGGTCTAACAAAGCAACAAATTCGGAGAACTCTTCCAGATGAGGCAGATCCGATACTTCGATCATCGGCGGGGCATTATTCGCGCCGCCTCCGTTACCAATCTCAGGCAGTTGATGAAAGAAATCAAAAAGCTGATAGTACTCCTTCGTGGTAATGGGATCGTACTTGTGGTCATGACACCGCACACACTGCCAGGTAAGTCCCATGAAAACGGTAGCCGTCGTTTCCGCCCGATCGCAAACATACTCAACAAGCCACTCTTCCGGATCAATCCCACCCTCGTTGTTCAACCGATGATTGCGGTTAAAGCCCGTTGCAAGCACCTGTCGCAGCGACGGATTTTCAAGCTGGTCGCCGGCAAGCTGTTCGATAATGAATTCGTCATAAGGCATATGTCGATTAAATGCATCTACCACCCAATCCCGCCATGGCCACATATTACGTAAAGGATCACTCTCGTAGCCGTCGCTGTCCGCATAGCGGGCCGCATCAAGCCAGCGCCACGCCATATGTTCTCCATAACGAGGAGAGTCCATTAAGCGTTCAATCGTTTTTCCAAGATCAGGCCGTTCAAGAAATGTTTCATACTCCAAAGGCGTCGGCGGTACGCCGGTCAGGTCAAGCGTCAGTCGTCGCAACAAAGTTCGCGGATCAGTCTTTGGCGACGGCTGTAATCCTTCCTGCTCAAGTCGGTGAAGAATAAAGCGATCAATATCATTCTGCACCCATCCAGCGTGAGACACCAGCGGTGGCTCCGGCTGCGAAATTGCTTGGAACGACCAGTGGTCGGCGAATTCTGCTCCTTCGGCAATCCACTGACGAAGTATGGCAATCTCGTCTGCAGTAAGTTGCTTCGGTGAGTCGCGTGGCGGCATCCGTTCGTCGAGATCCGTTGCAACAATTCGATGGTACAACTCGCTCGTATCAGGCTTTCCTGCCGAGATCACACGACTGGCGTCCTCGCGTCGATCCAACCGCAGATCAGCTTCCCGACTCTCACCATCCGGACCATGGCATTGATAACATTTATCCGAGAGTATCGGGCGCACATCACGATTAAATTCAATCTCACCGGCCTGCGCGTTACTGAGGACACAGCACAATGAAAAAACGGTTGAAGTGATTCGATACAGCATAGTTTACATTCCACTCTTACCCGGAGCGGGCCAAGGTTTTAATCGTTGACGTTCCGCCAAATGCGAGGCGACATTATTCTCCAAATCAACTCGAAATCCGACTGCCTGCTTGCTCAGGTGATCACCACAGTCACCACCAATAAAAGTTCGAAGAACGCGCATGATCAATTTTCACTCGAACGATCGCTCGGCAAAGATGTATCATTCCTCAGAGATCCCAAATACGCGACAAGGTCAGCAACCTGCTGCGCGGTCATATCGCGCACAAGCAATTCCGGCATTAATGACGTACTCAAGGAAACAAGTTCTTCGATATTCGCTCGCTCGATCTTATGCGATTGGGCTTTTCCATCTTGAAGTATGACGAACTCATCGGTCTTTTCGGAAAGCACACCCGTGTAGCTCTTTCCATCATTTGTAATGCATTGATACTGCAAATACTCCGCATCAATTTTTTTCGAAGGCTCCAGAATACTCTCCAATAACTGGGATCGATTGTATTTCTTCCCGATCTGGTCGAGGTCTGGCCCGACAGCCATTCCACGGCCACCAATACGATGACAACTTTTGCATTGAACACCTGATTGCTCAAAGAACATTCGCTGACCGTGTGATGCGTCGCCATTAAGCTGCAAAATCGCTGGCGGATCGATGGAACTGCCGAGCCGTTTACTTCGCTTCGATTCAGGTAGAAACCGCTCAAACAAGTCGCGGATATGCGGTTCTTTGGTGACGGCCTGTTCGATGATCCGCTGAGCCGAATCGCCTGACAAGTCTCCACGTTCGATTAATCGAACCAAATGGAGCGCACCGACGGTCGTTTCCAAGCCCGTATCAGGATCGATCGTTGGTTCGATACTCTTGATCCATTCATAAATTAAATCCACACCAGCATCATCCACGACAGTCGAACCCAATCGAGGCATGCGTCCGCTCCCCAAGCTGCTCATGCGATAGTAGACCATTGACTTAAACGGATTGCCAGCAAGAACAATCTTGGCAGCGGGAACATGAAACGATCCGTGTCTTGGCGACGCGTTTAGCATTTTCAATTGGTCAAACTTCAATGAGGCGAGTGCGAAAAAATCTGAGTTACCACCACCACCGTTACGATGGCAGTGCGAACAATTCGCATGGAGATACGAACGAGCGCGCTTTGCCAGCTTCTGACTGTCGTCACGATAGTCAACCAAACTGGGCATTTCTGCAACTGGCTTTGGCAGTGGCTCAGCAAAAAGGCCCAACTGCTGAAAATAATCAAGCTGATTACTGGTCTCTCCTGCATATTCACGAGTATGATTCGTCTGCATTGTCTGACAGCCTAACACGTACTTTGCGGCCATGGTGTGACAAGACGAACACTCGGTGCGTCCGGGAAAATGCCACGTCTGCTTTCGTTCCCCCTCAGGCCACGCGGGATCGCGAATGGTAAATTGCCTATCGAATCCACGCGTATCAACTAACAGATCCGCATCGGTTTGGTCATCATTCCAAACGTAGGTGTAACCCCGCCACAATTGATCACCAACATTTTCTGACCCCGGCAACCGCTCATGATGGAGAATACGCGTTTCCATTCGTCGCTGACTGAGCGGATTGTCTTGCTCCATCGCCAGAAAATGCGTTTCTACTAACACCGTTCCATCGGGAAATTTCCAGCCATCCCGACCACCACGGAACGGAAACCGCACCGCTTCAAACTCAATCTGCCCCGCATTCGGCAATGCCATGTAACGTTGCTTTGTGGCGCCGTCACACCACTGGGGAGCAATCACGCTGTACGGAATGACTCCGGTCTCCGGAATCAATTCAGCAGTCGATGCAAAAAGGCCCGTTTCGCTCAATTGACGCGGAAAAACCGCGGATACATCCGGCCGTTCGTTCACTACAAGTTTGTGAATGTAACCCCCGATGTGATCAATCAAGAAAAGTTCGCCCTCGTGATCTTCTGCAAATCCGACTAAACGCAGGTTCGTATCACTCAACTCTTCATGAAACGTCACATTCTTTCCATCGTAACCAAGTCCCCAGATAATTCCGGTGTCGTAGTCACCATAGATGTAGTGCCCGATGAGCTCGGTATTTTGTTGACCCCGATAGACAAAACCTCCTGTAATCGAGCGAGCTTCGGAATGATCATGAGCGACAACTGGCTTCTGGATCGGCGTCGGGCCCCGTTGACGCGCCGGCCGAAACGGTCGCCCTCCTTCTTCGACACTCCAGCCATAATTCCCACCTCGCTCGATTTTGTGCACTGATTCCCATAAATCCTCGCCAACGTCAGCGGCCCAAAGGTCACCTGTCTTGCGGTCGAAGCTAAATTTCCAGGCATTGCGAAGCCCATAAGCCCAAACCTCATGCCGAGCCGTTTCGATTTCGACGAACGGATTATCAGCGGGAATTCGATAGGGAAGTTCGCCATCAGCCACATCTATATCAATCCGCAAAATAGAGGCCTGCAGGTTGTTAACGGTTTGCCCCACCTGGTAAGAATCGTGCAATCCTCCCCGATCGCCATTGGAGATATAGAGATAACCGTCTTGGCCGAACTTCACACAGCCGCCATTGTGGCCTCCGGGCCAAGCAATCAGCAATTTCTCACTCGTCGGGTCGACCTGCCATTGATTTTGGTCCCTCCGAAGAAAGGACGATACACGGGTCGGAAGTTTTTGGTCACCCCGATTGTGATGAATGAAAAGCCGACCGTTCTCAACAAATTTCGGATGAAACGCGATCCCAAAGGCCTCGGCCCGATCAACACCGAGCGCTTGCGGCAAATCAAAAAACAACTCAGCTTTCTCCACGCTAGGGTCATTTTCAAAAGTGTAAATCTTGCCAAAACGCTGGACCACGACCATCCGATTCGAACCCGGCACGAAGGTCATTGCGACGGGTTCGTCAAACTGTAGATTTGGAAAGGCAATCTCGGTTTGATATCGAGACGGCGGATCAGGAGAACCATGAATCCGTGAGGTCGTCCAACCGAGTCGCTCGGCAACAACGTTGCCACAACAAGCCATCAGGCAGAACGCTGACATCGCCAAAGGGTGAATTCGTCGAAAAATATTCATCAGTCAAGCGAATAAAAGGTGTATTGGTTGGACCAGCGATCGGAATGCCCTGGTTCGACATTCAGCTTTAGAAAGGGTTCTGGGCATAATGTCGTACGCGGCGACCAATATTGCATTTTTTCGATCGGTCGATCCCATCGGGAGCGTACACCTGCTGCGATCTTTCGATTCTCAATTGAAAATGCACTGTCATCGAGCCCCGAGCCGAAACCTGTCAACAACGTAAATATCTGACGTCCCAGTTCTATTTCGCGAACATAAGATAACTCCTTGCCATGCAATTCGGCCAATCCATTCAAATCACGGTCGGCAACTGGGTGAAACGGAAATCGAACGACAAAATCAGGGCCTGTCGGCTGGCCATCCATGACAAAAAAATTGTGGTTGTAAACACTCGTCTCGATCGTGTGCTTCCCTAAGTTTTCCAAAGCATGATCAATGACCAGTTCCGCCTTATTAGGTGTCAACGTCATTCGTTTCACATAGCGGTAGGCATGCCCAGTTGCTTCGTCGTTCAGCTGATGGATGAACTCAATCCAATTCGCACCTTGTCTTATCTTCCAGCTGCCAGAATTGACAATACGAAACGGATGTTTGATCACTGATTGATCCGTTCGTTTGGCGCATACACCAACTCCAATTCGCAGAAAAATCTCATCGTCTTCAATTTCTGTATTAACATCAAAAGAATCGACCGGCCCTGTAATGCGGTCATGGAGATAAGGATCGTCAGACTGCTGCCATTCCCCAAAGTATTCGTGACCATCATGCTGCAAGCTATAGATGACACCCGACCAATCAAACCGAGTCCCTCGGTAATAACCGGTCGTCGCATTCGGCAAATACACCTTCGCTGTAATAATTTCGTTACGAATAGCGGTCTTCGGATGATCGCCAAACGCAGGCATTATTACAGCAAGCAGGAAAAACAACGCTGCTAGAGCTAAGACTTTTCTCATCGATCCTCCTATCAACTCCATGATGCAACCGGATATTTTACCTTAGATCATCGTACCGTTCGAACTGAAGTTGCGATTTTTTGGCGAGCAATCTCGCCAAAAACAGCTCATGGAGCTCTGGTTTCGTTCGCCATCCCACTTCCAGCTGTAATACGTATGTTTTTAAAAAGATGGTGCGGCAATTCGAGCCAAAAATCTGCACTCTTCTATCTCAAATCGCACTACGCTGCGATCACAACTTCCCAACAGTGGCTTGAAATGTTTGACAGAACAATCGCCGATTTCGTGGCTCCCCATGCTACGAGAATTCCGTTTCGTCGACAGCCACGACCAGCAGCAACAGCAAAAGGGGACGCTGTTCTTCGCGTCAAAATCCTTGTGCAAAACGCCTCAGCCCGCTGGCTGTAGAGAGAAAAGGATATCTCCGTCTACTTGGCCTAACTCAACCGGCGTGAACCCTCACTGTTTTCGTTGGTGGTTATCTGACTTTGCCGACTAATGACTGCGCGGCGAAAGCAGTCCCAAATCATCGACGATTGAGATTTATGGATCGCACTCACTTCAGAAACGGAACAACAAGATGCATGGGTTGATTGTCTTCCGGTCGAACGATCGGCTGCGGCGAGTATTGCGTCACATAGGCTCGTCGCATCCGGTCGGTTGTGTTCGCTCCGCTGCGGTGAAACGTCAACGAACTGAAGACGACAAGGCTGCCGGCGGGAACGATCGCAGGCAGCCCTGGCTCGCTACCAAAGTAACCGACTTTGTCCCCCGTTTTCTGATCACGAAGATGTTCGACCAGCGATCGTATACCAATTCGTGAATAAGGCATCACATAAGCGGTTCCATTCTCAATGGTCATGTCATCAACCGCAGCCCAAACGGTCACGTAGGGAGTGTGCGGAAAGCCAAGATATCCCCCATCCTGGTGCCACGAGAACTTGATGCCTTGTTCCGCCGCTTTGACGACGTATTGATCATAGAAAAGATAGGCCGTCTCTCCGATCGTCGCCCTGCAAACCGCAGCCATTAAGTCGCTGAATACGTATTCCGACAATCGTGGTGCCTGATCATAGCATTTCGCAATGTGATATCGCTTGCCGCGATGGCTGATATGGATGTGGTCCGTTCCCAATCGGTCCATTTCCTGATGCATTAGATCGATCAAATAATCACACGCATCACGAAGAATCTGCAAATGTTCCTCGGGAACCACCCTCTCTAGAATGAAGTAGCCCTCGTCAATAAACTGTTGACGATGCTGATCAGTGATCGGTGAAACCGCTGATGATTTCATATCCGCTATTCCCTATCGGCTGGATCTCCGGTTGACGTAAACGCGACACTCATTATCCTACCCGTTAAGTGACAGACCTGCATGGCGTCAACCTCTCCGTCGATCAAGAACCGCTCACCAAGGTGGAATCCCATGACAACGGTCTCTCCCGAGTCCTTGACAGTCATGACGAGATGGTATTCCTATCCCGATGACACGTGATCTTCAATGGGCACATTGCAACCGTTCATCCTCCTAAAAAATCTGACTGCCCCTTAACGGTGCTTGGTAACGCACCGACTCAGTTTAGGCAACGCACCTGGGAACCGACGCGATCAAAAAAGAAAGGGACCACTTAGGGAGTTGAAAATGAGCGAAAGCCCATGCGAGCCAACCGACGGGATATTTCGATCGTGATTCGCCTCTTTCATGACGTTGAACATGAACTAGAACAAACTCTTGATTGAACTCAGAGAGACCACAGGGTCGGGTGGAACGTGTGATTCCGTGAATGAGTCACGTTGTTTGCCGTATACTAGCTGGCTGACCGACTGATAATTAATTTTTGTCCGGCCAGTGCGCTAAGCGAAGATTGCCCTAGGCGAATCCGCTTTGCAATGCGAAGCGCGATCATCTGCTGGCCTGCTGCGTTAGGTACGGGGTTTTGGCCACTCGATTTCAACCCAACTAGGCTTCGGAGCTAACGATGCGACTTACCATCGCCTTCTTCTTACTTCTTGCCCATTGCCGATTCTGTGCCGGTCAGGAAGACAGGGAAAATCCCGTTGCGGTTTCGCGTGGCACGATACATGCGTCGCACAAATCCAAACTTCAAATCACAGGGGAGGGAAAAATCACTCGCGATGAGTTTCAGGCATCCCTGGACAAAACATTCGACAAACTGGACAGAAACAGTGACCGTCAGTTGAGCTCGCTCGAATATTCGATGTCGGCTCTTATTCCACCCGCTGACACCAATATGGACGGCGTTATCTCAGCCAACGAGTTCCGAAAGTATCACAGCCAACGATTCCACCATTTGAACATTCCCACGGGTACTGCAACGGTTGGTAATACCGTGGCTCCTCTTTCAACCGAGTCAGAGGAACAGGTTTTAAATCCGAAAAATGGTGGTGCCACTCTACAAATGTCACCTGAATTATTGGAGTAAAATGGCATCATGGCGCTGGCGCTTAATTATGACGTCACAGGGGTCACTAAGGCGTTCAATCAACCGGTCTTAGACTTCGATAAGAAAATAGCGATCCCACTCACTGAGGTGCTCGACTTGAGCTGTGGGACAGTAAATTGGGCGCCATAGAAAGAACAGGGATTGGTTGGGGCGGGCAGTAAGTTCTTAGTCAACACTAAGGAACAATGGGGACGTACCGAATATATATTGAGGGTCGACGATAAGGTGATTGGCATGGTTGGAGTCATTGGAAGCAACTCAATGATAAATCCTCGTTATCTCGGCGAAGCCCAAGCATTTCTCGGGCTAGATGATGGCCGTTTGTTCGTGAATATTCTCCCGCCTATTGAGGGAAGCGGCGGAACAAGTTTTCGAGTATTCATCGCGCCAATTGAGGAGAGCCAGAAAAAAACTTTCCGCTTCTTGATCGGATCCGCCGATCCTCCGGCCCGACTGGGAACAAATTAGACAGGCCGCACGGTCAATCACCATGTGACGGGTCGGACCCCACGCGTGTCCCGGGTGATGGCGTTGGCGATTGAATGGGAACCACTGATCCTCGATGACGTGATCGAAAACCAGCCTGCTCTCTCTAACTACGTCCCAATGAGGACCTCACACCGATTGCACACCGGTTACAAATCATTTGTCGCATCAACCTTGCTCTTGAGATCAAGAATTCATTCTGTTTCTGACTCCCGTTGAGTCAGGGCCTAAGACTGGAAGCACGCGTGTCGGACGGCTGCCATTCACGAGTCAGTTCGAATCTCACTCGCTTTCACCACGAATTGATCATGCAAGAGTCATGCCTAACGACAAAAGGTCCGTCGCCCGTTCAGGCAGTGCAAGAAAGGAGGCAAGTACTCGCCACCGCAAAGTAAAGTCGATCCACCGTGACTCCTGGAAGTTAACAGCGCCGCATCGAAATCATTACTGAGAGCTAATGCATTCTTCGTGCTGACATCGTCCCACCGAGGGAACTCGATTGTATTACCTGCAATTTCCGCGATGGCACGAGTACACAACGAAGGCTGACGACAAAAAATTTTATTGATGTTTAACGTTCCGTCGCCGCTTTTACTTTAAATTCGCCAATCTCTTTCATATATCCCAAAGATTTATATACTCAAAAGAGCTATTGGATCAGTTGGCTCGGGCAGACGGACGGCATCGATAGTTGCCCACGAGCTCCGATCGTTATTTCCGCGAAGGCCCACCCTATCATGAACGATACACCGGCAATTCAAACTTTCCCCGCGCCTTGGGAAAAAAGGAATCTTGGCTTAGATGCCGTGGAGATCGAAGTCCTTTCTGATTCGGCGTCGCTCGAAGAAATCCAGCGTTCCAGCCTTGGATTCGAACTTGCGACCGTCAAGGTGCCCAACGGAAACCTAGCTCTTGTGCACGCTTTAGAGGCGAACGGATTTCGTTTCTTGGAATCGCAATTCTCGATCAGCCTTGAATTATCGTCGCTTCCAGCTCAGTGCCCTTTGCATGATAAGATCCTACGAAATTACGTCTTATCTCCAGTGAGCTCCAATGAAGTTGGACGCCTGCAGAAATTCGTGAATCGTGGTCTTTTTACAACTGATCGCATTGCGCTCGATCCAGAGTTGGGCCTGGACCTTGCGAATCGGCGATACAATCACTGGATTGCAGATATGGCGGCCAGACAGGCCGATTCTTTACAGTGGATCATGACCGCCGCCGAACCTTCGCGGCATGCGGGATTTATGATGTTTCAGGAAGACGGCCAAACCATCAACGCGCTCTTGGGCGGGATATTTCCGCAATTCCAAAAACGGGGTGCCGGGCTTGCGATGGCGGTCCGGCCGCCGCACCACTTCGCGGCCAAAGGATTCGCGCACTACCGGACGAAGGTCTCATCGAACAACGTTCCGATCTTGAGGTTATATCAGAGCGTCGGCTTCAGGATTAACGAGATTGTTTACGTATTGAGGCGGCTTGAGTCACGGAACTCGGAACACGCAATTCAGCGAAAAAACTCGACCCGTGAACCTGTTTGATTTTCCACACGCAAATCAGCACAGACCGCAGCTATCTATCGACCACGGCTACTCTCCGTCAATTAGCTAAATTCGCTGCGCCATTGGCGCTCGGCTGGCAAACAGTGTTGGTTACCTGAGGATCATCTTGATGCCGAGTATCAACAACAGCAAAAGCAAGCCGATAAGAATTTCCCACGCTGTCCAATGGAGGAGCGGTGGTATTTTTTTATATTCATTCGCCTCAAAGTGGCTTGGGCCTGTAATTTTTCATTTTGTTAGAAGTAGATTCTCAGCACCCGCCTGGGGCCGCGGTTGTCCACGGGATCATTCTCAGCCCTTATCTTCAAGATTTCTTGCTCTTTTCACAAACCGATACAGCAGAAAAAGAATGACGAAAGAACAAAACAACAAACCATTATTACTTGCACTCATACAATATTTCACCCAAAGAACGCAAAGCAATACAGCAATGAAGTTAGCGTACCGTAGTTTCTGTAAATAGCATTGGGATAGAACCCGGCTTCGCCTTTTTTGCGTAGCGAAAAAGGCGAAGCCGGGTTGGGCCGCTTGCAAGGGCGGGCCACGGTCGGTTTCCTAGATCGTTTGTTACCACGCAAGCGAAAGGAGACCCACGCATGACCCGCCAGGTCGAATCTAACCCGTTTGAGCTGATGGTCCAAGTCCTCGAGGAACAAGGCTTCGACGGCATGGCCAACGCCCTGCAGATCCTCGTCAACGAGGCGATGTTGATCGAGCGGAGCGAAGCGCTTCGAGCAGAGCCGTACGAGCGGACGAGCGAGCGACGCGGCTACGCCAACGGCTTCAAACCCAAGACGCTCAACACGCGCGTCGGCCAGCTCGAGTTGCAAGTGCCGCAGACCCGCGGCGTCGAGTTCTATCCGAAATCGCTCGAGCGGGGCGTTCGCAGCGAACGGGCTCTCAAGTTGGCGGTTGCCGAGATGTACGTCCAGGGCGTCTCCACGCGCAAAGTGACCGAGATCACGCAACAACTCTGCGGGTTGGAGGTCTCGAGCAGCCAGGTCAGCCGGGCCGCGGCGCTGCTCGATGAAGAACTCCAGTCGTGGCGCACGCGGCCGTTGGGCAAACTTCCTTATCTGATTATCGACGCCCGTTATGAAAAGGTCCGCCACGGCGGCAGCGTCGTCGATTGCGCCGTATTGGTCGCCGTCGGCGTGTTGCCCAATGGAAAACGGACCGTGCTGGGCGTCAGCGCCAAACTCTCCGAGGCGGAGGTCCATTGGCGAGCATTTCTCAGCTCGTTGGTCGAACGCGGATTGCATGGCGTCGAGTTGATCACGAGCGACGCCCACGAAGGTCTCAAGGCAGCCCGCCAGGCGGTCTTTCCCGGCGTGCCGTGGCAGCGTTGTCAGTTCCATCTCCAGCAGAACGCCGCCGCATACGTTCCCAAAGTCGACATGCGAACCGGCGCCGCCGCCGACTTGCGCGGCGTCTTCAACGCGCCCAATGCGAGCGAAGCCCAGCGGCTTCTCAAGCTTGCGGTGGAAAGATATCGTTCGTCCGCGCCGAAGCTGGCCGACTGGATGGAAGCGAACGTCCCCGAGGGACTGACCGTGCTGGAGCGACCGACCGCCCATCGCCGCCGACTACGAACGACCAACATGCTCGAACGACTCAACAAAGAAATCCACCGACGCACACGCGTCGCCACGCTCTTTCCCAACGAACCGTCCCTGCTCCGACTCGTCAGCGCCGTACTCGCCGAAGTCGACGAAGAATGGCAAACCGCCAAATGTTACTTAACCATCGAAACCGACTCGTAAATCGCTCCGCGATTTACAGAACTACTGTTGCTTAATCGCAATGAACCAGATTAACACCTTGGTTTTAAATCCCATTTTCAATTTCTCCTTAATCAAAGGGTAGGATACTCTTTCAATTTCAAAATCGACAAGTCATTCCATTTAATGAATATTAAGTTGCCCACCTACAGACGCATTAAAAGAGACAAACGCCTCAAGGCGTCTATTCGCTCCCCAAGGCGTTCAACTTAAAGACCTGATACCAGAGGGTTTAACTGTATGACGCAGGAAATTGCGTTCTAGTGCGTCTTCCAGGGTCAGACCTCCTCGCTTTCTCATCGGATTGAAGAATTTGTTCCAATAATCTTCCTGGTTGGCTGCCTACAGCATCGACCTCTTGCTTATGGTGATGGACGATTGCAATGAAACGTCTCTAACGCACTTGGATTATTAGTTTCTAAGGAAGGGGGAGTTCTTGGTTTGTTTCGATTGAGGCTACCCATTCGAATATTGGCAAGGTGGTACCGACGAGGTGGGACTCTTTCTTACAGGAAGTTCGCGAACCTCTTCACCGCCCCGCTAGTAACCTCAATGTGTAAACACAGGGAAGAAGAGATAGATATTAGCCTAGAGTTAGGTCACTAAATTAAGGATCGATACCGAACAGAGAAGTTCCTTGCACGCACACCGAAAAGCGAGCTGCTTAGCTTGGTCCGTCTTTCACTCGTTCCCGTCCGCCCGATCTCGATAGACCCGTGTGGGCCCCGCTGCGGTACCGCGGTTTTGCCTCACTTTTTGGCCAGCTCCGTGCTGGCTTGTCAACCAAACAAAACACGCCGAAAGCAACCCTCTTCGAACCGATTCTCTTCCGATATTTTGACGTCGCGTGTTTATTCGCCAAGAGTTGTGTCGCGAGTGTTGCTTTTGGTGTCCAAAAAACGAATCGGATTCGAAGATTAGACATGCCACTTCGGAGCGTTCAACCCGATTCACCACGGCCTGCATGACACACATCATGTGGCTGATCAACTTGGCTCCCAACCTGCAAGAGGCAATTCTGTTTCTGCCGCCGATCGAGTCAGGTCCGGACATCTTCAAGGAAATCGAGATGCGAAGGATTGCTCGGGTGATAAATTGAGTTAAGCAGTGGCGGCGGTAAACTGATTTCCTTGGTTCGATAACGCCTCTTGCCATGACCCATTCTCTCTTTTGAAGCGTCCAACACGCCGAAAACAAACGCAGCACGTGGACTCAGCACCGGGGGGCAAGGTCACTCGGCGGATAGAAGGCGCTCACCAGACGTGAAAATCTCGTTTACAGCGATGTTTGAATGTCGGCCAGTTTTTTGACCTCGCGCGTTCTACTCCCTTCATCAAAAAACATGTTTTTTTGGGGATAGGCGGTTTTTTACGCTCGCAAAGTCCGATATCAACAACGAAAATGAGTATAAATGCCGGCGGCTAGAATGGCTGCCCCACGAATGGATGGCATTAGCGAGCAATGAAAAAACCGGCCGTTGAACCCATACCACAGATCATTGCCTTTGGTGGCTGTGGGGCTGCAGATCCCTGGGTTGACCCAAGAATATTTCGCTATGTTCTTCACGCAACCAAAGTCAGTCGCCCTCGAATCGCCTTACTCACTTGCGCTTCGGGAGATGACCAACGTGTTCTGGCCAGGCTCCATCGGCTGTACCGCCGCATGGGTGCCGTGACGCAACAACTCAAACTTGGCAAAGGTCAAGAGTGGCATCGTCCCGGTCTTCTTTCACAGCATTTTGATCTGATTCATGTTGAGGGAGGGAACACGGGATTTCTTATGCATCAATTGCAACAAAACAGCATGAGATCGGCGTTGCACGAAGCCTGGCTCAACGGCGTCGTCTTAACGGGCACGAGTGCTGGTGCGTCCTGTTGGTTTGCCCACGCCATGAGTGCTTCACTCTTTTCCTTTGTCGAGGAGGACGAGACGATCGTCGCCCAGCCGGGTCTGGGCTTTCTTCCTCATAGTATTTGTGTCCATTACGATCGCTCCGAGCGACGAAGAGAAGCCTACAAGACCGGCCTTGCCGATGGACTGCAAGCCGGATTCGGTTTGGACCACCATGCTGGTCTGCATTTCCATGGCGGAGAATTGACGCGAATTATTGCCTTGCGACCTAATGCCGGCACTTTTGAAGTGACAAAGCAGGCCCACCGGATTATGATGAATCGCCTGGAGGGAGAATCTCCAGAGCGATTGGCATGGAACGCAATCCTAAACAAAGTCGTCAATACATTGATTCGCCGACTACGAAAAAAAATCCCACTAATACTGCAGCCCAAAGCTCATTAACGTGACTGCACGAAAATCCGTTTTCTATAACCTCTTCGGTCAACTTCTTGAACTCCGATGTCAGCGACCGTCTATCCTCGACGCCCTGACAGAGAGAGAGTCGTGCTGGAAACCTCTACTGAGTTCACCTTGTTCGGGGGATCCTGACGTTGTCGTTAACGTGCTCATACATCCCCCACCGTGTCCTTTGACCCAAGTACAGCACTTCAGCAACGAGCATTTTTTTTTTCACGGCAGCAGCTCCCGCCTGCTGACGGGCTATCTGTACGCCCGACCCTGGCAAATCCATGTTCAGAGCTATGTCGAGGATGACGAAACGACCCTGGACAATATGATTCTGCCAACGTTGAACAATATCCTGCTACGGCTGGGGCTGGTCAATGTTCATTGTGCAGCCGTGGCCCGGGAAGGCCGCGGATTATTGCTCATGGGGCCCAGTCAATCAGGGAAAAGTACCACCTCGCTATTGCTCGCACGTGCGGGTTACGATTTTCTTGGTGACAATGACATCTACCTGCGGCAGGTAAATGATGAGATTGTTGCGCTGTCAAACACCAAGGAGCTTTTCCTGCTCGATAATACGGCTGAGAGATTTGCCGAATTGAGTTTCACCCGGGACTTACCGATCCGTGATCGTGGCGGCACCGCCAAACGCGTTCTGACCATGGACAAGACCTCACCCGGGCAATGTATCCAGGAATCTGTAACGCGGGCACTGGTTTTTCCACAGGTAGGTGAAACACCCAATACGGAGGTGGAAGCGATCGAGCCTTTCGACTGTCTTCAACAACTAATGCAGCTGGTTCCGGCCCGGGGGTTGCCTGCCTTGATCAAAGACGAACGAGCGCTCAATGTGCTCTTTGAGTTACTTTCAAACTTATCTCTGACGACCAAGACTTATCGGGTTCGGCTCGGCCGTGATCCGAAACAGCTTGTTGAAACTTTCGGGACATTGCTCTGAGAAAGTCACCGATGGACCCTGGCACTCTAGATCGACCTATCCGCATCGGCTGGTACATCCATCCCTTACGACTTGGAGGCATGGAATATTTCCTGTTACGCCTGGCCAAAAAGCTTACCCCGAGGAACGTGCAGATTGTCGGCATCTTTGCAAGAAAAGGTGAAGTTGTTGACGAATTCACAACCTGCGGAATCGAAACACAAATCCTTAATTTCCGTTCTTTTCGACATGGTTTTGAAACCCTCTCCGAGTCGCTGCTGTCGCATCGAATCGATATTGTTCAAACAAATATGTTTACTCCCCTGGCCGCCATTGCCGCAGGGCACGTGGGTCTCCCGCATATTTGGAGGGTAGGTGGACATCCGGATGTTGCGCTACGACGGATGAACTCAGATGACAGACGAATGCACTTGGAGGTCGTGGCAGCACAGTCTGTGGCTATCGTCTGTAATTCACAGTTCGTGGCAGAACCATTTGCTGGCTTGTCAGGACCTGAGCCCGTCATCATTCGGAATGGAGTGGCAAACCACCGAGAAAATCACGTGATGGAAGCGTCGAAAAACCGTTCATGGAGCCCTCCTCGAATATGCATGCTGGCCCATTTTGACCCGCAGAAACGCCATGAAGACCTGATTCGTGCAGCAGCACTGGTAATCACACGATTCCCGCAAGCACGCTTCGCGCTTTACGGCTCCACTTTTGGTGAAACATCCATGGTCGCCTACCGTAAAGATCTGCGAAAACTGATCAAATCTCTAGGGCTGGAAGGTGTAGTTATCATGCGAAGGACAAAGGATGCATTCGCTGAGTTATCGCGTGCAACCGTCTCGGTGATGCCCTCCATTGATGAAAGTTCCAGCAACGCGATACTTGAATCGATGGCTTGCGGCACACCGGTGATCGCTGCAGATTCAGGTGGAAACAAAGAAATGATCGATTCCAACACCAATGGGTTGCTGATCACAATGCGTGCGCCTGAGGAACTGGCAAATGCGATCCTGAATCTGCTCCAGGAACCAGCGCTCGCCCGCAAGATCGCAATCAAGGCAAACCAGAAAATCCGTCACGACTATGACCTTGATCTCTGCGCAACCCATTATCAAACACTTTACCAACGCTGCTTGAAAGACCTGAAGACTGTCGATCCCGGGAATTCAAAATGTGCGGTATAGTCGGGCAGCTGCGATTTGATGGGAGCCCGGTCGATCGAGCCCTCGTCAAACGTATGACTGCCCATCTTCGGCGTCGAGGGCCTGACGGCAAAGGTTTCCATTTCGAACGCTGTATCGGAATGGGGCACCGCCGCCTGGCCCTGGTAGATCCCTCCGGGCCCGGTCAACCCGTTAGCAACGAAGATGGAAGCCTGTGGCTTGTAGGCAACAATGAGATCTACAACCACCTCGAATTACGTCGGGAGTTAGAAAATCTTGGCCACCAATTTCAGACGGCAGGTGATGCTGAGGTTATCCTGCACCTCTTCGAGGAGATCGGCGAGGCTGCGTTTGAAAGAATAGTCGGAATGTTCGCCTTCGCCCTCTGGGATGTTCTGAACGAAACCCTCTATTTGGTTCGTGACCCCTTTGGTATCAAACCACTGCACTACACCCGTGGTTCCATGGGGACATTTCTATTCGCTTCTGAGCTCGGAGCCCTGCTGTGCGACAAGTCGATTGATCGATCCATCAACCCCGTGGCAGTGGACGGCTACCTTCGTAGCCTGACGGTTCCCGAGCCTCACTGTATCATCCGATCAGTGCACAAGGTTCCTGCTGGGCACTTCGTACGTCGGACGAGAGAGGGAGTTGAGACCCATCGCTACTTCGAGCTGGAGATCGGTCGTGGCAGGACCATGCAGCAGGAAGAACTTGCTGACCAACTGCGTGCTGCACTCAAGGAGACCGTTAGTATGAGCCTGCGTGGCGATACCGAAGTTGGCTGTTTCCTGAGTGGCGGTGTCGATTCAAGTGCTCTGGTGGCCACGGCCAGTCAAATTGTTGATGGTCCTCTACGGACCTATTCCTTGGGATTCGAGGAAAAATCCTTTGACGAAAGTCCGTACAGTCAGCTGGTCAGCCAGACATTCAAAAGCCGGCATTGCGAAATCCGTCTTTCCAGAAACCAGGCCGTTGATGTTACAGCTCGCATCATCGATTGCCTGGACGAACCCTTTGCAGATTCGTCGGCGTTGCCGACCTTTGTGCTTGCGGAGCGGGCAGCTCAAGATGTCAAAGCTGTGCTGTCCGGAGAAGGTCTGGACGAACTTTTCGCGGGAAACGCCTGGCATCTTCCTTTGAAAGGAACTTTAACTGCTGAGCAGAATGACGATCCGTTAGATGACCCTCGGCGAAACATTTTTTCGCGGGAGACTCTTGCTGAACTTTGCCAAAGCAGTCATCGTCAACTTCTCGCGTACAAACAAAACGGAAACCTTGCCCCTGCCCGGCAATGGGGAGCCATATTTGCAAAAAGTCCCATCGACAAAAGATTGGCCTTTGACCTCGGCAGCTATCTGCCCTCCGACATGCTGGTAAAAATGGATCGCCTGCCGATGGTTTCTTCCCTTGAAGTGCGAGTTCCGTATCTGAACGCGCCGTTCGCGGGGTTGGTTGCCGGGATGAACCTATCCATGAAGATTCGAGAGAACGTGCAGAAATACCTGATGAAAACCATCCTCAGAGGTGTCGTACCGGATGTGGTACTTGATCGACCCAAGCAGGGATTTGCCATCCCTATCGACATTTGGATTTGGCAGGACGGACGCTTCCGAGACATGGTCTACGATGTCTTAAGCGATTCGCAGACACGGCAGCGCGGACTCTTTAACACTGCTGCTATTCAAACCATGCTGGACCAGCATGATCGGTTCGAACAACTTCACGGTCACCGCCTCTGGACACTTTTTATGTTCGAAATGTGGTATCGACGCATTTCAGATATCTCTGACCGACAAGACGTGGTGAGCAAGCATGAGTAACATTAAAGTCACAGTCGCAATGCCAGCTTACAATGCGGCCAACTACATCGAAGATGCAATAGAGAGTGTGCTTGCACAGGACTTTGATGCGTTCGAACTCATCATCATAGACGATGGGTCATCTGATGGCACGGGCGACAAGCTTGCTTGCTACACCGGGCATCCACGTGTACATCTTGTCGATCATGCTTCAAACCAGGGATCGGGAGTTACTCGCAATCGCATACTTGAAATGGCCCGTGGGGAGTATTTCCTGCCATGCGACGCTGACGACTTGCTGCTTCCCGGGGCCTTGCAGAATTTGAGTCAATTCCTCGATGACAACCATGAATTTGGCGTTGTCTATGGGGATTTACTTCGGCTTGAAACAGAAGAAAATACTCTTCAAAATCCGCCCTCCATCATTGGAGTTGACGCCAAACAAGTATGGGATCTCTTTGAGAATGCTGTAAACCATGGCGGCAGCATGATGCGTAGAGACTTAGTAAGGCAGGTTGGAGGTTATGCAGTTGGCTCCGTACCAGATGACTGGGGCCTGTTTCTGAAACTGGCAGAGATTACACGGATCCACTATCTCAAGGGATTCGTTTATTACATCTGGCGTATTAACGCCGGTAGCCAATCGCGAGCACCCTCGTGGTCCGAGAACAGCCATCTCCTGATTGAGGCAGCCATCGAACGCCGTGCCAAGCGATGATACCAACCAGTACCTGGCCCCCCCTAGCACCCAATGATATTCTCGCAAGAACTACAACACGACGCGAATCGGCCCACTGAACAAGAGATAAGGAACCGTGACCCATCGAGACATTTCATACAATGACAGGCGATAAGACCAGAGTGCGTGCCAGCGATTCCCGGGTCGCAAAACCATTTCCAGCCCCTGGCACTCTTTCGGCGCTTGTGTTTTAAGGTTTGAGACAAGAGTCGGGAGTAGGTTGTGGGCATCGAACAATTTCAGGATCAGCATGAGGACGTCGATTGTGATTCGATAAAGGTGTTCTGTTTTTCTCCTGGCGAAGAATCCCTGCCAGTCCATGGAATGATCGACGACACGCAGGATCAGAAAGGCGTCAATAAGATCCTTGACGGTAAGTTCAAGACGGGACAAGTCATCAAAGATTTCGAGCAATGTAAGAACAAGGGTGTATTCATCGTCCAGGACGTCAATTCTGTCACCTAGTTCAGGCAGGGTGAATGCTTGCCGAGTCTGCCAGATCCGGGGTTCATCAATGGCATAAGAAGGATGACAACGAAGTGCCCAATGCAAATCCACGATCAAGCCCTCCCCACTCAAAACCTGTGCGTGGGTAAGATGCGAGCGAAGTGAATAAAGGAGCATCGGACTCAAAAGCTTCAGGTCATTTTTCAACCATCGAAGGTAAGACTTGGCAGACCCGGAGGGAACCAGAAGATCAATGTCTTCAAACTTCCGTTGTGCTAAATCGCCATAATAGCTTGTAGCCAGGTGGGGTCCTTTGAGTAGAATGACGTTCTTTCCAGTACGGGTAAATGCCTGATGCAGTCGATGAAGATCACGCGCGAGGTTGCTATTGGCCAGCCACTGTCGGACATAGGCTTGTTGCCATTGATTGCGAAGTGTCTCAGGCAAGCTGTCACGGACCGCGATGGAATCTGTCCGGGGCCACAGCAGTGGGCCCAGATGATGTGTTGCAGCAAACTGTGCCAGCTGTTCTGCCGTTGGCGTACCACAATTGAGACCATGGACTGCGGCATCCACATCGTCGGCGAGCAGTTGAGCCAACCATGGAAGCGTCGAAAGCCCTTCCAGCGGTTTACGATAAAGATGTCCTATGCCTGTCATAGCGTGCTGGGTCTCCCGGAAGTCTCCACCGGCCAAGTCAAAAAAGGATCTCATTCATGACAGATGTTGAAGTCTCGGTGGTCATGCCGGCCTATAATGCCGAGCGTTTCATCGGTGAACAGATTGAAAGCATTTTGGCACAAGACTGCGACAAGTTCGAGTTGCTGGTTGGGGACGATCTATCCGAGGACCAGACGCTGAGCATCGCTAAGAGCTACGAAAGCTCTCCCAGGGTCCGTATCTTTGCAAACAAGGTGCACCTTGGGGCTGGGGCAACCAGAAACCAACTTAACCGGCTTGCCCGAGGCAGATATCTGACCCCATGCGATGCAGATGACCTGATGTTACCTGGTAATCTTAGCCGATTGCGAGCTTATCTGGATAGTCATCCGGAAACTGGGATGGCCTATGCGTCTTTCCTGATGCTGGAGGCCGATGGTGGGGACCGGCTCCTTCGTCCGCCCTGGTTACGTGGGAAACAACATAGCGAAAGTTGGGACTTCGTAGAGTTCGTGGCCAACCACGCCGGGTCAATGATGCGCCGAGACATCGTCATGCAGGTAGGTGGGTATGATGAGGATATCCCGATTCTCGACAGTGTCAGTTTGACTTTGAAGCTGGCGGAGGTGAGCCGGCTGGAGTTACTCGAAGGAGAGGTACTCTATGCGTACCGACGACATCCCTGGAGCTCCAGTGCGCGTCATCCTGATTGGTATCCCACGTTTCAAAAACTGGTTAATGCCGCGATGCAACGGCGCGCCTAATGAGTGACTGCATAAGATCAGTACCACTACCCGTGATCGTAACGTTAACCTGGGTGGAAACCCCAGTTGCCGCGATGAAGACTCCCACGCGGCGGTGGCCCGCTCAACCATTTTCCTATCATTCCTGTGACACCCGGTTTGTGATTTGTGACACCGGTTCTGTGATTTGTGGCATTTTGAGCATGTGAGCATGCTTGACATCCGGTCCAACCAGATCCAGCGTCTGGTGGCAGTCCTGACATTCTTTGAGAACGTTCTCTCCGGAGAATGCGCTGCAACTTCTTCGGGCGCGAATATAGCCTTCACTATTCACCACGTTGAGGATGTGTTCATTGATGAGGTTTCCGAAGTTGATCGCTCCACTTTGGACTTTGTTTCGGAACCATACTTCGCCTCCCAGGCAAGGGTAAACAGTGCCATCGAAGTCGACAAGGACGCGTTCCCAAGGCTCCCGGCATGAGCGACTCTTTTTTTTCTGGCCAAACATTGGGTCGTGCCCAAATTCAACTCCGACAGATTTGGCGAGGGTGTGTGCTCGCTCAATAACTCGGTTGTACCTTTGTTGGTCGTAGTAAAGAGATTCTTCCTGCTTCGGTCGCTGGCCGTTTTGACTACGGTACTGATCCCAGGGATAGTAGCGGCATAACGCAGCATAAACTCGTCCAACTCCAAACTCATTCGCCCGGCTTATCAGGGCCGGCAGTTCTTCGATGTTGTCTTGTGAAACGACCATGTAAAAAACCTTGTTCATCGAGGTATTTCCAACGCGAACCAACTCTCGCTCGAGGATTGGTAACGCTCCGAACACATCTTCGCTTGCCCATGTTTGCAGAATCCGGTTATTGGTCTCGGTCGTTGCGCCGTGCACGGCGAGCCAAAGTTCGTCCAGGCTGGTTCTGGCCAGATCCGCTGCGTGGCGTTTCAGCAGAAACCCGTTCGTCGTCAGCGAAGTGCGAATCTCGGGGCGGTTCTTTTCTACGTGGTGAATGATTTCGATCAGATCCTGGCACAGCAACGGATCTCCGCCGCCGCTGAAGCTGAAATAGCAGGGTGTCACTGATGGGATGTGCGACAGGATTTTCTCAAATGATGCGAGCCTCATTTGGTCTTTGCTCGCAGGGTTGAAATCCTGATTACAGAAGTTGCAGCGGACATTGCAGAAATTTGTCATCAGGAAATGGTAGCGAGTCGGAACACGATGCAGAACGATCGGTTGAGCAGCAACCGTTTCTTCGTTTACCGGCTGAAAAAGGGGCAGGTTCGGAGTTGGCGGTTTTTTTTTCGTGCTGGCCCCAAAGAAACCCCGCAGCTTTCGGCGCAACGCACGCCGGGGATCGAATCGTACGATCCGAGACCGATACGCCAAACTGTCCCAAAAGTTTTTGGTGTAGAAGAACATCCGCCGACGTTGGGCGAAGATAAACTCGAAGAGCGGTTTTAATGCCATTCGAATGCTAAACGATCGACGTGAAATCTGCAGTCTGTTTAGATCATAGAGCCACAAATTATTGGGATCGCGAACGAAATCTTTTTGGATGGGGAGCAGGTGGAGATGGTGAGAAAAATACCGACCACCACCCGGAAGATCTACATAGCGTGCGCGACGGTTGGTGAAGACTTTTGTCACCCCATGTTCGAAAGACAACCAAATATAGTGTTCGTAGATAAACTTGAGCGGGCATTCTCGCAATTTGCTTCCGTAAAGACGATGCGCGCAGTCACTATAAAAGTCGATGTCCGGCTGATATCGAAAAATCCGCTGCTGGACTGGCGGTTGATTGGGAAAGGGTTGGCAGTAACGCAAACGTTCCCGATGATTTTTGATGGAATTATCATCATTGAGAGTCGGATAAAAGGCGTATAACGCACCGTCGATCATGTTAAAGCCGTGACGCCCTGCCTCGTTGAGAAACTCGAGCAGGGTGAGCCCACGCACCGGAGAATGATAGAAACCGTCCGCATCAATCAGCAAGATCCAGTCGTAGTCAGAGAGTTCCTTATGCATGTAGGCACAGGCAAACTGCAGTATCTTGCACCATTCGTATCCTTCGGTCGAAATGCTGAGGACATCCCTGATCTGCCCGGGATATCGGCTCCCATTCTGCCGAAAAGAGTCGATAATCCGGGAGCTGTCATCAGTGGATTCATTGTCGAAGACGACCAGGTCAATCCCCTGCGATAGGTAGAACGCGATGGTGTCTCCAATGATTTCTTCTTCGTTAAAGCAGAAAAGAAGGCCACAGGATTGATTGACTTGGTTCATTTGCTTCTTACGACGATTTGTCGATGGCCTATTGGGTGAGAGAAAACCGTTTTGATAGCGATCTGGATCCATGCAGCCACCTTCCGGGCTGCCTGTTCGTGCCCTATCTCATTAGGATGCCCGTCAAATGGGAGAAAAATGTTGTCATTTTCTGCTGCTTGCTTGAAAGAACCGGTTAGGTCGACAAAGGATATGCCATGCTTTGAACAGAATCGCCCGATTGTTTTGGCTTCGTAGTCCAGGTCAAAATCATCCAGATCGAGGTTCCACCTCTGCCGCATCATTTCCCAATCCTGTTTTTGAACCTGATGCCGTTGCGGAAAATAGACAACAAGGAAGTCCGCGCCGATGCTTGACGCTTTGTGTTCCATTGACTCGAGCAGTCCAAAAAGCATCGCCAGAGCGGCCTTTTTGGGTGGTAATTCTTTGCGATACGCCATTCCAAGATTTGGAAATCCGTCAAAAAGACGCTTATGACCATCATCCCCTTCGAGTCTCATCGCAGACGACGCAGTCAACTCCCCAGCACGTTGTGAAGAGACAATCTCTTGATTGCGCGTGATAAAGGCATCGCCTAGCCGATCGATAAGTCTTAGCTGCAAAATGCTCTGCAAGATTTCATTTGTCATGTAGCCTGCGGTGAGCGAGTTTTCTTTACTGACATTTCCCTGGACTGGATAGACGTATTCGTCCCAATACTCATGGCGGTGCCCGTGGCTTAAGTTTCGATCTTCTCTTAGCTGCAGGTTACCTGCGGGATCGAGTCGGAATACTCCGTTGGGACCGCAGCCCCAAAGCGATTGTACGGCATCATTTCCGGATAGGTTGTAGATGATTAACTTCGGGCGATATGCAATGCCATGAGCTTCGAGAAAGTGTAGCCCATAACAAGGGTCCGATACTTCAGCATTCATGACAAAAGTGCTGGGGTCAAAAGAACGTCGCAATATCGATTGCAGTCGTGAACCGTAGAACTGAGTTTGGTCGATGCCAAAACCGTTGCTGAAGGAGTCGCCAAGACTAAGGATGGAAAACATGGATTGCGTTAGGGGAATCTTGAATTCAGCTTCATTTCTGAAGCCCTTGCTGTTGGTGTGGATCCAAACCCGATGTGGATTCTCCGCAGCACTCCGAATCATCCAATTGTCGAGACCGGGATTGAGACGCCCCCCTGGACCGATAAAGGGACTAACTCGCGGGAAGGTTCTCGACATGGTTGACGATGCACCCCAGATCACTGGGCGAGCTTTCGCATCAATCGCTTCAAACAACACCACAAGGCTGAACAGCAACGCAAACATTGCCGCGCTCAGAAGCAACTTGCGCAATCGAAATAAAAGACTTGCCCATTCAAGTGAGCAAATGACGATTAGAACAATCGCCATGAGCTGCCGTCTTCCAGAAGGAAATCGGTACGCCCAATAGCAGGCAGTCGCGAGCAGTGTGGCAGCCAGCAAAGCGAAAAAAACAGGACGGGCTCGATACCATCTTTCTGCCGACTCTAAGCGGAGCGGTATTAGAAAACAGATGCCACCCAGAATAATAGCGGGAGCAATGCCCAGGGCCCAATAACGAAATACCCCCACACCTCGCCAAGGCTCCCGGCTTATCATGAAAGATAAAGTCAGGATTACAAGGACTGCCACCGGAACAGCCATGACGCGATAGAACAACACGGCCCGGGATGGGAGCTGATCAGCATCCATTTCTAATCCGCGTTGCGTCATGAAGATCCCCAAACAGCGTGGCGGTCACTTACTAGAAAGGAAGTCTTTATATGTATCGACGCCATTGCCGGGAACTCGGAGTGCGTCATCCTAACTGGTAATCGACATTTTAAAAGTTCGTTTAGGCCGTGTGGAATCAACATATATCCGGAACGGATGTCATGCATTCAATCCAGTTGACCAAGGTACTTGAGATTGCCTTTGTTACTGACCGTAGGTGTCTCATAGGGCATTTCTCTCGTTGCAATGTTTTTTCCGTCTGACAGATCATCTGCGCCCGGACCGTTTGCCGAATTGGCCAACAGACTGTTGCTATTCAAATCGTTAATCAGTGCGTTCAAGTCGTTTCGAGCTCGGCTCTCATCGATTCCATAAACGCTGACCAATTTTTGGGCAATTTCCTCCAGGGACATCTTGCCATCGAGATGAATCCAGATGTACGGCGCCGCACCTCGAAGCTCGTAGTACTCTCCGCTGTCAAGATTGAGTAACATAGAGCGATCTTCGGCAAGTTGTCGCCATGGCATGTTTGAGCGGAGAGGCAAAGATTTGATTGACATGGGTGTTGTAACCGTCTGGTTGGTTGACTTTACTTTCAAGCCACTTATTGGTTGACCTATTACTTTCAAGTCACATAATAGCCGCGCAATTCTCCATTTATCAAACTGATTCCTCAGAAAAAGTAAATTCAACCTGACTAGGTCAGAAGAAGGCAAATAAGAGGCATTGTGAGTGACCTTGCCTCTTCTAACGCCCGATCTCACCCGACCCACCGAGAAGCGATCAGGCTAACTGATACAGCTAAAATGAGACGAGAGTCTGAGCGTGAAGGCGACGGAGTTCGGAATTAGACGCCGATTGGCAGCGCAGGAGCGGCGAAAACGGGCAAAATAGAGAGTCGTTTGAGACGTACTGCTGCCGTAAGGCGTTGCCCTAAATGGCTTTCACTGCGTTGTTTTTTAAAGCCTATGAAAGCAGTGTCGCGCTGGCTTGTTGACCCAACAAAGAACACCGAAAACTACCCTCTTCGAAGCGGCTCTATTTCGAAAGTTTGACGCAAGATGTTTGGCGACAGGAGCTGACGACGAAGGGGTTGCTTTCGGTGTTCAAAAACGAATGCGTCACGAAATCAGACATCCCACTTCGCAATCACGTGCGACGCAATGAACGGCGCTATCACCATCAAACGCCAGTTCCAAATGAACCGGCAAAGTCACGGTCGCAAGGTCATGAGCGAAGACGTTCCCGCCGAGCGACCCACCGGCCGGATCCCGCGTGTGTCCCGTGTCATGGCGTTGGCGATGCAGTGCGAACAGCTGATTCGTAACGGCGTGATTAAGAATCAGTCGGAGCTTGCCCACTACGCTCAGGTCACAACGGCCCGCATGACGCACATTATGTGGCTGGTCAATTTGGCTCCCAACATTCAGGAGACGATTCTGTTCTTGCCTCGCGTCGAGTCGGGGTCGGACCCAATCACGGAGATCGAGGTGCGGCGGATCGTTCGGGTGATGGATTGGAGTGTGCAGCAAAGCAGGTGGGGGAACAAATTGGCGGATTTGTCGCCATGACGTCGATTCACGCAAGTGTCGGCGGTGTCTGAGACCGACGGCGGCCGCCGGAGTAAATCCAGTCGGTTGGTCCAACCGTTTTCAGCTAGTCGTTACGCAAACACGCATCAGTCCCTCTGTGATTGAATGTCGATGCTACCGCCGATAACACGTCATCTACGAGGAGTTTTCAGGCGGATAAGTGTCGAACGTTCTACGCCAGTACACTCGCTCACGGGTCTGGTTTTCCGAGGAGTACTCCAATGAGTACTCTTCAACCTCGACCCGTTCTACCTCCAATTCTGGGCTGCTTTCCAAGAATGCCGTCATCTTGCGATGCAAGAGTTCCATTTTCTCCTCGCGATTCCAATACGTTGCCTTCGTCTTGAACCAAAAACTATGAAATGCGGGTTTGATTCCGACCCCACCACCAAGATCAGCGAAAAACACCCCCATCTGCGCTGCACTCTTTCGCTCCTCTGGCGGCAGTTGAAATTGCATCATCTCCGCAAGGCGATCTGGGTCCGTGTTCAGCATTTCCCAGTTGTGCAGGTACACCGCAGCTCTAATCGAATGTTCCTCGACGTTGAGGTACCGCACCCATACGAACATAGCCAAAGCTGCGAGTGAAACAACGGACAGAAACGTTTTTAGACTGAAACGCAGATTTGAAACGCGGGGGTAATCAATACCCGTCGCCTTGGAAACAACGGACAGAAACGTTTTTAGACTGAAACGCATAGCGTGTCTTTTCGTTGAAGGGCTTTTGGAAAATCTCTTGGTGATTGTACGCATTGAGTACAAAATCGACACTAATGGGCACGCGAGATGCGAGACGCCGAAACGATAGACGCCACGTATTGAAAGCCCGCGCAGCCCGATCACTCATCACGAATTCTCGACGTTCTCGAAATTCTCTCCGGGCAATAGGCAAGATGACTGCTGCAAGACCGACGCAAGTTGCGCGGAACCCAAAGCCGCGGCGGTTGCATCGACCGACCAGATTTCGGCTGGTAGCCAAGTCGCTTCGGTCCTTTGACCGCGGCACCATATTGTGCGATTACGATCATCGCGCAGGATTCTTGCTCGCAGGTCATCGCCGTTCGCGATGGTTCGAATCACAGTCGCACTACCGAATAGCGACATCGCTAACTTACGCAGCCTAAAACAGGAGAGAGTCTGAGAGCAGGGGTGCCGGAGTTCGAACTTTGACGGCAGTCAGCGGCCCGTGATCGAATGTGGCGACCAACCCAGAGAGTCTTACTCAACCAGCCGTCGACGTAAGTCGCTGCCATAAAACACGTTATAACGCGGCTTTCAAAAATGCTTTGTGACCACGGTTGAGAGTCAACTCGCGGTGCGTGGTCTAGCGGTGACCAGAGGAAGCACGCCCAGCAGGATTCGAACCTGCGACCTACGGATTAGAAGTCCGTTGCTCTATCCAGCTGAGCTATGGGCGCTTTTGCTTTATTTCCCGGGATACAGTCGGATTGACGTTGCTTCGGGCGGTTGCCATGGTCCCGAAAGTACACCGAGTGTCATAAAAGTGCCCTACCAGTCATTACCTAGCAGGGCTGCCAGTTGCGTCTTTGAACAAGGAAGGATCACAGATGGCAAGACGCAATTCTACCAAGTCATGGAAGCCCGCAAAACCGTACCCCGACTTCCCTCTCACATGGTAGAAAACGGGTTATTAGTCGAAAAAGATCGGGAGGGAAGCGACACGATGAAGATCAACCGGCGGACTATCTGCTTCGGACCGAAATGGAAAACCGCCCAAGAAGAATCTGAGCGATACTAGGAGACGATGCGCGATTATCGAGATCGCAACGATCGGCTGCTGGCCGGCCTCCCCCATTTGGCCACCGACTGAAAAGACCAAAACGCTCGACGCGATACCAAAGCTACCGAAGTCGAACGACTTACCGCTATCACAGATCACGTCCACATCTGGCTGCTTGGAGGCCTACTGTGAAAGACGACCTTAAGACAGCAATTGACGCACAGGTTTACCTCGCCGCCAAGCGACTTTTGTATCGCGGTGAACTTCTACATCAGCGAGCCAATCTGGGGCCAGCGTTTCGCCTTGATGCACCAGACGATCAAGGGCATTCGGTGAGAGTCTCATTATCAACCGCAATCTGCGGCAGTGGCTTATCAGAGCTTTCGGGGGAAAGCGCATTAGCTGGTCTCGCAGCGGATATGACGACAGTCATTCGGTATGCGAAAGATCATTTGTCCGACAAGGAAAAAACTCGGGTATTGCTGAATCATTGGGACTGGAGTCATGCCAAGTGTCCCATGTGCTGGCCGGATAAAGACGGATGGCATGTTGACGAAATCGACCCCTTGGACTTTCACGAAGAAGGTCTTGAAACTCTCCTTGAAGCTCAACCCACCACACCGCCTAGCTTCGTCCAAATGCTTCAATTGGAGGGATACGCGCACGCCTTGCGTCAAAATCCCCGCACCGGACCGGTAGCGATCTTCGGCGACGGCGACGGCGAAGACCCTAAGTCATTCAAGATGTTCTTTTCGCCGGATTTTGTTGGATTCGACAACCTTGGGGCAAGAACGGCCAAGAGGTTTAAAGCTGTCGTGTGGTGCGATGAAACGACTCAGCAGTTGATGTATAAAACCGGTTATCCAGGAAGCTTTTCAAATTCGATCTTCAGTCGATCCAGCAAGCCTCAAGCAGGCGAGACGGAGAGACGCTTGGTCAGGGTAGGGATGGATTCGAAAAGCGGTTACTGGCAGCCCGTATGTGAGACCGTTGATCCAAAACTCCTTTCAGGGCAGACAGTCCAAGCCATCGAATGGGCAGACGGCCTACTGGACACAATGACTGGACTCTTGGAACGCCGCGATCAGTGGCAACCGAGTGGCTCTTGTTATCACTGTTGCGGTAGTGGGGCCTTCCAGCTAACCGCCGAAGATCGAGTCTGGGTGCAAAGCGTCTTAGCAGAGCAAGTGATTGATTGCATCGAAGCAGGCTCTGAACCAGACGCTGCTATCACAGAGCATGGTGAACAAATAATTAAGAATCTTTGGTTTCACTCTACCGGTGACAAGCCGAAAGAGATGACTCTTAATGCGATAGCGAATGACGTGAAGACACCTTCTCGCCCGACGATAATAAACAACCTTCCTGGGCTACTCGAAACCGGGCTAGTCCAACGAGAGCGGGAGGGTAAGCCAATGAGTTTGACGGAAAAGGGTATGCGATATAGCAAAGAGCGAGAATGGCCGCAGAAGCTGAATGGTTAGCGGTTTACAAATTTTTGGCGCTAGCTTTGTGCGCCTTTGCTGCAGCGATCGATTCAGCGGACTCATCGAATATTCCCCTTCAAAACAACCCCACAACGAAACGAGGTAACCAATGGAAAGGAGACGTTCAGGCGAAACGATGATTTGCCGAGTCATCACCCCGCCTGGATTGGCCGAGGAGCGGGGTGCGAAGATCTATCCCCCCGAACTTGTTACGGAGAAATCCCGGTAACCGGAATGTCAAAGGACGATCAGGTTTGGGACGATGCTTGGAAGTCGTCCGTTGTTTGGCAACGAACAAATCAGCCAGCTTTGCGGCGACGATTCCACAACGTACCGATGTATCCGACGATACCTAGCAACGTCCAAGTGATCACCGAGCCGGCTCGGGGACGGCTTCTGGCTCTACCGTCTGCACAGTGCTCATCCCATAGAAGCTGTCGAGGACGGAAAGAGGGTTGTTGTTGTTCTTTAAGGACCAAGCAGCGTCTCCCAACGATGATCCCCGAGAACTAGTAGTGCTCGGGCTACCAACGCCGTCACTTAACGCTGTCCCATCACTGGAAGTCCCGGTCCATACCCAGCTGAATAGCTCCGTTCCCTCCTCATTGTATTTAATTGGTAACTTGAGTTCTCCTCCCCATAAATCCGAGTAGTCGTCCGCGACCAACTCACCCATTAGATTGTAAATTGGGACGCCTACGCCGTCCGTAGTCGGGTTTGAAGAGGTGTTATCCCTCGCATCCACCGTGGCGGTCGACACAATTGCCTTCCAATTAGAAACGACTGCTTGATCGCCATAAGATTTAACGAAGTCGTTGTAATCTTCAATATTCGCCGATGACGCATCCCTCGCCCCCGACGTCACAAAGACCAACCGGTATTGGTCACCGGGGCTTAAGCCGGACGGCAAGACATATGACGCATGGATATGTCCGGCCAGACCGACAAACAAAGTGGTAACAAGAGCATGGACAAGCACCAGTGTGGATCGATTCATCAATAAACGCTCCTCAAGGTTTCTAGCTTGCTGAAGACAACGACTACGACCATTTCAGGCTAAGATCATATCCAGTCAGGGTACGAAATGCAAAGAATCCTTAACTCAATCGCAAACCCGGCTTAACATCATCCACCCTGGCAATAGCTATTAAGCAATACAACGCCGGCCCCCAACTGGCCAACTCTCACGCACGCTTCGACCGCCGGCCATCCCCTTGCATGTTTACTTTTAAACATTCGTGCAAAAACATCGAGCGTAGGGATGGCCTGTGCGATTGGTCACAACCCCATGAGTGGCGTTTCCTGATTTCTCGAAAGCCGAGTAACGCCCAGGTTACCTCGCCAAGAAAGCGTAGGTGCTCGCGAGCAGGCAACACCATCGCTATCTAAGTTCCCTGAATGATCGGTGCCCGTCGCAGTCGTCCCGCTAGACGCGTTCGACGTTGCGAGGCATTGAGCCGATTACCTGCTGTCGTCAACTACATATCCAGCCCGACGTTGGAGGAAGGTCAAGCGGGCACTCTGGCTGGATTGCAGGAAGCCGGTTTCGTTGATGGTGAAAACCTTAACCTCCAATTTTACAACGCAGAAGGTGATCGACCGACCGCCATCCTCATCGCAAAAGAAGCGACCTCAGGTACTTTCGATAGGGTGATCACGCTTTCAACACCAGTGCTTCAGGCGGTTGCTGGATCCAATCAAGACACGCAAATGCACCACATATTCACCCTTACCACAGATCCCTGGGGCGCCGGCATCGGTATTGATCGCGAAGCCCCATCAAAGCATCCGCCCTATATGACAGGTATTGGTACACTCCAACCCATTGAGGCTGTTCTCAGGGCAGCCTTACAGGCAAACCCAAAGTTAAATCGAGTCGGCGTGGTCTGGAACCCCGCTGAACCCAACTCCGAAGCCTCCACGATAAAAGCGAGGGAAGTCTGCAAGAAATTAGGGATTGAATCACTCGAATCGACCGTCGAATCCTCAACCGCAGTGCTCGATGGGACGAAGGCATTAATGGCTCGCGACGTGCAAGCATTCTGGGTCGGTGGAGACAGCACCGTTTCAGCTGCCTTGGACACCCTCATTGCGAACGCCCGCGACGGGGACGTACCGGTCTTCACGAGCATGCCTGCCGACATCGAACGAGGCGCCCTCTTTTGCTTAGGAGCTGACTACGAAACAGTGGGGCATGCCAGCGGTTTGATAGCCGGCCGTGTCCTAGCAGGCGCAGATCCGGCACAAATTCCGGTCGAGAATTATGCACCGGAAGAATTTGCAATCAATGCAGTCGAAATCAAAAACTTCCAGCCAACTTGGAAATTCCCCTCAGATTGGCGCTCCCGGGCCCAGACGATTGTGGACTCGCGTGGCGTCAACGAGCAGCTCACCAATCCCAATCAATAAACAGCTACCATCGGCCGTTTTTCGCACCGGCTACCAACTGCATCAGGTCGGTACACGGAATCACTCAGGCTTCGTTCGATCTGCAGAAAGCCCGAATCGCCGTTGAGCATCATGCTCAGTCTGCACTGATTCGCGTCAGTTCCTGTCTCGCCAAGACAGCCATCATCAAGTACATCCCGATCACAGGAATCGCGTAAGAGACCGCGGCCCCAGTTGCACCAAACCAATAACCTAGTGGCACACAAAATAAGACGTGGATCAATACAGTCAACGTGGTCGTAATCACAACCAGTTTTTGCCGATGAAGATATTTAAGGAAGGCGGGGGTGAGTGAATTCATCGTCCACACACTCGAGGAGACCGCGACGACACACAATGCAGCATATCCTTCCACAAATTCCTCACCAAACATGGCGAGTATTTGCTTGCCAAAAAAGAAGGTTGCACTCAGAAACAACAAGGTGATCGACCCGATCCACAGCCATCGGACTCGCGCTAAATGCTTTAATCCATCCAGATCTCGACGCTCGAGCAACGTGGAGACATTCGACAGATACAGCTTGTCAGTCGATTTAGCTACGATCCCAATGAACATGCCGGTTTCCGCAGCAACAGAATAGATGGAAACAATCGCTTCATTCTGAGCAACGACCTCGAGTATGATCACCCCGATCTTCGCCAGCACGCTAATCAACAGAGCAAAATATAAGAAAGGCCAAATACTCTTGAGCCACTCACTATTTTTGAACACAGGGGTCGCGTTCAGTATCTCTTTCCGCGTTGTACGTAAAACAAGACAGTAAACCGCGATGACGCCTGCCAACCACCCCAAGCCGTAGCAAATACCGCCGGAAGTTGCCGTCAGTGTGAAGCGAGATTCGATCCACAGCAGGGCAAGTAAGAGTGTAACCCCCGGAACAAGCAAACGAGTTACAAAACCGGATCGAATGGCCGCTTGATTCGCAGTGACAAATTCGCTTCCTGCACCGACCCAAGCCATCGCCGGCAGAAACAGCAAAACAACGCCCAAGGCATAATTCCCAAAAACTCCGTCCCTTGAATATTCCCAAACGGCTCCGATTATTGCCAACGAAAGGCTCGCGATCAAAGTCCAACGCATACTAAAACGAAGATAGCCGCGAGCTGCGGACCAGTCGTGACGTTCGCTATATGCCGGCATGATCCTTAACGCATACTTTCCAGTGCCCATTTCTGCCAACGTGGCCAGAATGGCTGCAAACGATACAGCCACGGCGTAATTGTCATAGCCATCTGCTCCCAATCCACGTGCCAAGACGATCGCCGTCGCATACGACAAAGCAAAAGAAAGCATCGAAAACACTAACAACCAAACCTTTTGTCTTCTCTGAATTCGCCGCATGTTCGCCAAATCGTTTGCCATCTACTTTATCGCTGCCTGGGATGTTCATCAAAAAGAGGCTTCAACGCAGGTTAACCGGCCATGATCGTACTGCCAATTCCCCTAAGCTTTCGAATAAGTTAACAAACGAACGGCCTTCTTCGTACTGCAATTCCAGCACCCTACCAGATTACCGTTTTCCTCAACGATCACAAAAACCAAATTGTGAGTGCTCATCAACCTCTTTTTTGCTAGAGCACCATCAGAGGGAAAACAAAGTCACAAGATCAGCTGTAAGCCATGCGGTGGGCTAACCGAAGGATTGCATCGATAAAAAGTCTTTCATGGAGTGCTTAAGATAATTCAAGAAAATCCAGCTTTACGTGTGACCATCACGAAAAATCAGCAAACTCTTCTCCGACGACTACAGGGTCAAAACCTCTCGCAGGCGACGAAGCACCCGTGACTTTGCTTTACGAACAGCCGCATGAGTCATTCCTAACTCCTCTGCAATCACATTGGCCTGCTGACCGTCAATGGCCGTGCGATAAAAGGCAAGCCAACTACGAGGCTCGAACTCTAACTTCACGCGTTCGATCATCGCAGTCAAATCTGGATTACATTGAGTGCTTCGTTCATCTTGCTGTTCCGCACTTACCATTGTAGTCAACTGCCGACACGGAATTTGGCTGAGTACTTGTTGATGCGTTGCCCCCCCAACCGCATTCACACGACGCGATTTTCGTCGAAAGTAATCGCGAACTTTATTCTGGGTTATCGTGCGCAACCAACCGCAAAACTGTCTCCCTTTTGATTGAAGTGAAAACGACTAATTCCATTGGCGACCGCCCGAAAAATATCCTGTTGCAGATCCGGTACGTCATCACGAGCAACATTCATTTGATGACACCAATATCGAATCAGTGGACTGTAACGACGCACCAACTGCTCCCAAGCGTCCAGCCGAGACTCTTTAACGGCATCGATCAATTCGTAACATTCGCGGGAAAAGTGCTGCGGTGCTGGGTGGTCTCTGTCACTCGTTGACGCTGAACGATTCAACATAAAGTTTCCCCCTAACTGGCTCCAGAACACGGAATACAAGACAGCTTTCCGCGCGGCGTTCACTTCGATATTCGCTCCGCTTTGCAGCGGGAATCAAGAGCAAGCATCACTTACTCTTAACGAGGAATCGTTCGCGTTAATCCTGCAGGAGAAACAGCAGGCGAGTTGCCCAAATAGCGGCTTATCTTGTCACTTAATCAGGCATCTGAACGACCAGAATCTACCGAGCCGATCTTTCGCCGACTCCAAGCATCCTCAACAAACCATTCGCATCGGAAATCGTTTTCTTGTTAAGAAAACAGATTCCCACCCAAAAAAACTTTGGCTAACGGCGGAGAGTCGCCAAGATGGGTCCTATCGCAATTTGACCGGTGAATGAGTTAGCTTCGTGCTTGACTTTCCAAGTGGATTTCTCGTGTCGTACACCCGACGGGGAGTTGTGTCGGCGATGCAATTAAGATTGTGCATTCCGACATTTCTTCCAACACAGTCGCCACTGCGGCGACAGCTGTCTCATCCAAGTCGGCGAAGGGTTCGTCTAGCAAAGCCAACCGAGGCTGAACGATGAGACCACGAGCGATCGCGACGCGTTTTTTCTCACCCCCAGAGAGTCCGCTGACAGGACGATTCGCAAGATCGCTTAAAGCCAATCGATCAAGCCAATGCTGCTTTCGCTGTTCACATTCCGGTTGGCTGACGCCTCGTGCTTTCAAGCCATACAACAGATTGGAGGCAACGGTACCGCGAAACAACAATGGATCCTGCTGCACATACACTCGCTCTCGCCAAGCAGCATCAAGCGAACATTCGCCCCGATAGTCATCTTCGAGTCCAGCCAAAAGACGAAGCAAAGTCGACTTACCGGAACCGTTAGCACCGCGAATGGCGACTCGCTCACCCGTTCGAACGAACAGATCTGGTATCGCACAAATTGTACGACCCTCTTTCTGCACTCGCAGTTGCTTGATGGTAATCATGAGAGGCTGAGACCGTTGGAAAAGGTCAGTTTGAAATTTAAGACGTAAGAATTCAGGCAAGCTCAGATATCTCAGTCCTCCTCACGACTGAGCAGAACAATGAAAAAGGTGACTCCCATTGCAATCGTTAATAAGATGAGGCTCATCGCCATCCCACGTCCAAATTCTCCCTTTCCGGTTTCCAACGCGGTTGCTGTAGCCAAAGTGCGAGTTCGGTCTTTGATATTGCCGCCCACCATCATTGCAATGCCTAATTCGGTAACACATCTCGAAAAGGCAGTTAACACAGCCAAAACTACTCCCACGCGTGCTTCAGAAACGTAGGTTCCCCAGCGACGGAATCTATTCGCTCCAAGGGTCCAAGCAGTTTCGCTAACCCGGGGATCCAATGATTTGATTGCACCGTGTGTAATCGAAACAATCATCGGCAGAGCAAGTAGAAACTCCCCCCAGACAATCACCCAAGGTGTGTACAGGAGTTCCAAAGGTCCCAAAGGTCCCCGACGAGAGAAAAGAGCAAAACAGACAAGCCCGACAAAAACGGTCGGAAACGCCATGCATGACCGACATCCTACGACCAACAACCGTTTACACGGGAAGTTCACACGAGCCAAACCGATTCCGAGAGGTACCCCGATAAACGTTGCCACACTGACCGCAAATACCGAAATCCAGAGACTCCGGAATGCGGCATCCAAAACCGCGGAATCCAAATGGATCAGCAATCGAAACGCTTCACGACTTCCGTTCCAAATTAAGTCCATCAAAGACTCTTTGTTCGAGGGGAAAGTCTTAACGGATAAAAAAGCGACTCTCCAGCAACCCGATATTCAAGAATCTGCTCTTGAACATCGCGTGAAATCATAAAGTCAACAAATCGATGAGCCACCTTACTGTTGGTACCCACATGTTTTTCAGGGTTAACAACCATGATTCCATACGGATTCTTCAGCAACTCGGACGACTTGATTAAGGGCACCAATGCAAGCTTCGACTTGAACCGCAAATAGGTGCCCCGGTCACTCAATACATAGGCGTTTAATTGATCCGCCATCACGAGCGTCGCTCCCATCCCTCGGCCAGTCTCGATGTAATCTAACCAAGACGGTACTTCTCCCGAATGCTTCCAGAGCTGAAGCTCTCGCTGATGCGTACCGCTTCGATCTCCTCGAGATACAAATGGATGTGCACCGCTGGCAATCGCCTTCAAGGCCTGAACAGGATCGAGTGAGCCGATTTCGCTAGGATCGTGCTTCGGCCCCAACAACTCAAAGGTGTTGTACATCACTTCTTCGTATCGACTACCATGCCCAGCTCGCATAAATGCATCTTCCGCTTCGCGGGCATGCACCAACACAACATCTGCATCACCCGTTTCACCAAGTTTCAATGCAGCTCCCGTACCGACGGCCACAACATCCACCCGGACTGAATTTGCTTTTTCAAATTGCGGGATCAAAACATCCAATAGGCCGGAGTCTCTGGTACTTGTCGTAACAGCCAAACGCAGTGCGGCCGTCGTTTCAGCTCGTGGCTCACATCCTCCACAGAACCCGGTAAGAGCTGCCAATAGAAGCGACAAAAAATTCCGTTCGAAACGACAAACCGCAACCATTCCACTCTTTCCAACAAGCATTTCAACGTGAATCACGGCGGCAATCAACCGCAACTCGGCTACCTGGCCAATCATGACGCAGTGGGGAAAGATGTTCAACCCATATCAAAGCACGACGATCCATCGCATGAACTTGAACGAACGATGCTATTTAAACCGCCAATCTTCATCAAAGAAGTTCGCCTCGACGATTTCCCCCGGCCACAGCGAATTTGCAGAGGTTTTGAAATCGACCACCGCCCAGTCGGGTAGCTTTGGCACCTGCCTCGCATTATTCAAATACGCATAGTCGCGATAGGTAAAACCGCTATTGAGTACGATGTACTTGTGAGGATTCTTCGGATTTGGATAGATCAACACAGGCGCGTGCGTCGTGGCATCATAACTCTTTCCGTCCAGCGTTAACTGCTTGGCAGTCCATGTAACAGGCAACCGATCAATCAGGGATTGTAAAATCAAATTACTTTGGGGATCACCAAACAAAATCAGATGACTCGATTCGATATCTGCAGCGGTAATCTCATCATCTCGCTTGACGACCGCATCGCCCCGAAAATGTCGTCGCCACTCCTTCACGAGCCGATTCATTTCGGATTCTGACCAATTCGCCAACGCGTCTGAGTAGGATTTCCCTGTCGGTCGAACGATCACAAACGAATCCATGAAGGCATCGTCGATCGGCCCTTGCAATCCGTGACGCTTTCGCAAACCAGAGTTTTCCAACGAACCTTGCTGCCACTGAACGCCATCCCAACGGAGATCACATTCCCAGGATTGATCACTCCCAGGGCGGTCGGTCAGCAGGGTTTGTCGAGTGACCTGTTCTGCTGAAGAAGATCCGGTCGTCTCCAGTACAATGGTCACTGGACGATCCGCAGCGAAAGGACTGTGGCCGGCAGGAATTCGCAGTTGGCACCCCGTAACGTTATCCATCTCCAACGCAATTCGATTCTCAGCCGGCAAAATACGCCCTGTCACCCTTGCTGGCTCCCAGTGTTCGGCCAGGGAGGTCAACGTCAACCAGAAATTGCGATTGTACTTGAGCGTGTAGGTGGTAAATCGAATTTCCTGAGGAAGCTGAGGGCGGCCCCGTTCAGCGATCTGGGCAAGCTTACTTTCGATGATTTGCATCGAATCCGGATGAATGGAATGCTTGGTTGCGGGGCCAATGACATGAGTCAGGCGCAAGCCTTCATCGGCTAATGCCTGTTCCATGATATCGGCGGCCTGTTTTTGGATATCGAATTCACCACTGTAGGCAATGGTCGGCAATTGAAACAAATTCGTTGCATACCCGGTGCAATCATACATTTGCCACAATTTTTTTTCGTACCAAGTCGGCCGCAGCGTCTCTTGCTGAAACGACTTGAGAAACTCCGGGGTTTCCGAAAAGCCGGCCCCCGGATTGGCGGCAAAAAACATGTCAGGATAGTGGACTGCCATCTGCCAACAGCCGGCCCCTCCCATAGAAAAACCGCGAACGGCAACACGATTGTCATCTACACGGTATTGCTGTTTTGCATGTGCCAAAGATTCGAGCACGTCCACTTCGCCGGCAAATTTAAACGCATTGCAATAACGGCCATACGGATGAAGCACGATTGTATTTTCCGGTTGACAGCGTCCGATCTTCGACATCCGCTCTGCAATGAACACGGATTCGCTTGACCGTTCACCTCGACCGTGAAACCACAAATCCAAGCGATACCGATCGTTTCCAGCTTCGCGATATGATTTGGGAATCACAAGACCATAAGGCTGTACCGTTTGATCGATTCTTGATCGATAACCTCGAACAACTAAGCCCGTCTTTTTTGTCCAAGGAGCCTTACCCGCCAACAACGCTTCGGCCCGTTGCTGTCCCTCACGAACGACTCGCATTGCATTTTCCACATCGGTTTTCGAAAAAAACTCACGATGCCGCAGTCCTTGCTGAACGGCTCGTGCAAAGATCTCCACATCGGGCAATAACTCTAAAGGCGCGTTCGGGAGCGTTTGCAACTTTTCAATGGCGTGCTCCAGCTTGGAAAGCTCCTCGGCCAACCGGTGACGGTCTTTGGCCTCAACCGCGACGCCCATCGGCGGCACAGGCCGGACCTGATCGGGATGATTATCCTTCACCCCATCGGCATGGACTGCCGTTACACAAACACCCAAGAGGAAACTTAACAGTACGTAGTGAACGGTATTTGACATGACTTGCTTAGATATGTTGAGAAAGCTGTTCTGAAATAACAGCTGGCCAGTTTTTAAATGACAGCAACTCAGTGTCCTACAACCCTGGCAACTTAGCAAGTGATTTTGGTCACCAAGCGTCGATTCACAATGCATTCTTTAGATTTGACGTGTAGTGAGCCGGCAAAGACGGACTCGATCAACCGTAAGCAGCCGGTCGATCAAATCCCCAACTCGCGGCGAGTGCATCGGCCGCTTGCTCTACATCAGAGATAGTCCCCCAACCTCCGTTCCGTAGGTAGGCATGCGCGAACTCATGAGCGATCACGTACAACGCGAAAGGCTCAGAGCAATCATTCAGGTTCTGCCTCAAGACAACACAACGGGTTACGTGCTCACCAGGCCCTGGCGAAGGTACGAGCAGACTCCAACCTTTGCCGGGTTCGTAGTTGTCCAATTCAACTCGAAAACGTTGATCGTCCAGAAAATCACGCTGTACTTCGGTCGGCAGTGCGTTGAGAACGAACAACACTCGTTGATGTAACAAATCGTGATTCTTAAAAGCTTGCAGATAGGCGGAAAAGATGACGCATCTCCTTTTGCTTGCTTAACAGCAACACGCTTGCTCAAACAAAACATTTCTCTGACTCGGCCATGTCAAGCGTTAGATATCCCGTGGAGCAATAAGATGAAAGACTCTTGACCTACTGAAACGGAGATTCATCCGCGTCGCGTAACGCACTCAAATAGAGCATTGCAGCGGTGTGATCCTGGGTCGGCTCAATCAAGCGAACGACACTTTCGAGCACATCCCGTCTGCTTATTTGCCCAACAAGCTTACCTTCAGTCACGACCGGAAGGCGTCGAAACGGTTTTGTCTGAAAAATTTGCACAATCGAGAGGATGCCCATATCTTCCGCAACGGTCAATGGTTTGACATTCATGTAGGAGCGAACTTTTGTCGAGGGCAAATTTTCATAGACTGCGTCAATTAAGGCCGTCATGAGATCCTTCTCGGTGAGAATCCCTTCCAACGTTGCGTGCTCATCGACAACCGGCGCACCCGATATCTTGTGCCGCATCAAAAATTTGGCCGCATCATGCAGATCCATGTCCTGACTGAGTGTGAAGATCTTTGATTTCATAATGTCGCGAGCGACTCGTGGACCCGTCATGTCACTTCTCCATCGGCTTGGGAAACCGTTTCGCTCTCACGATCACATTCGCGAGAGAAACGCGTGCAAAGGTCACAGGAGACACCATCAATCTTTGCATCGCCTGTTGCATACCGACTGCAAGGCTGCAAAGGACGACGGCGCATAATGACTCCGATCATCATGCCAACGATGGAAATCAGAAACAAAACAAAACTGAACAAGAAGATTTTCATCGGTCTACTTTAGTTTCCGTCTCTTTTTCAAATCGGCTTGTCATTCGTTGCACGAATCCATCATCCGTGCGCACGAGAAACATTGCGGCCAAGTTTTGCGACTCGGCAAATTCACTTGCCAGGTCCGCACCCATGATCATCATGGCCGTCGCCAACGCATCCGCTCGAGCACACGAACGGTCAAGCACCGTTACCGACGCCAATTGATGCTCGACCGGTCGACCCGTACGCGGATCGATTAGGTGCGAGTAACGTTTTCCGTCCTCGACAAAGAAATTGCGATAATCACCCGAGGTAGCCAGACAACTGTCTCGCAGGCGAAGAACCAAAGCTATCATGCGATGATCATCCTGCGGAGCTTCTATCCCAATCGACCAAGGGCGCTGTTTGGCATTCAAGCCACGGGTTCGAATTTCTCCACCTATCTCTATCATATAGCCTTTCACACCGTGTCGATCCAGTATCTCGGCCAAACAATCCACGGCAAATCCCTTGGCGATGCCTGAAAGGTCGAGTTTCAGGCCCACTGCCCGCTTTCGAAGGGCCGGAGGATCGGCACGAACCGCGATTTGTTCGGCTCCGACCCACTGCCCTGCCGCGTCAATTTCGGCCTGAGTCGGTGTACGCCGTCGACGTGGATCCGGGCCAAAATTCCAGAGCTCAACCCAAGGGGTCACTGTTGGATCAAAGGCCCCTTCCGTAAGCCGATGAAGAGCTAGAGCCATTTTCACAACTTGAGTTGTCGGCTCGGAAACGTCGATCCACTCACCCTTTTGCGCACGATTAAAACGTGAAATTTCAGAATCCACGCGATACGTCGACATCCAATCATTGATTTGTTCGAGCTGCGCTTCGACTTCAGCGCGCACCTGTGTTAACACCAACCCGCTCGGTAGACCCGATAGCTTGATGGTGTAAGTCGTCCCCATGGTAGGCCCGTGTAGCACGGGTGAGGTCCGTACGGATTCGCCGCATCCGCTACAGATCACAAACAGCCCCAAAATGACGGGAGCTTTCAAGTTGGAGAACCAGTTTCTCAAGTCTGCCCAGCCATACATGCTGTCTCGCTTAGCCACCGAAATCATCAAACGCAATACTCTCAGGCTCAACCCCTAGATCTTCGAGCATCTTCTTCACAGCGGAAATCATCATTGGAGGTCCGCACATGTAATACTCGATATCCTCAGGCGCGGGATGATCTTTCAGGTACTGTTCTAGGAGAACCTGATGGATAAATCCGACGTAACCATCCCAGTTATCCTCGGGCAGAGGTTCCGACAGCGCGATGTTGTATTTGAAGTTATCGAATTCTCGTTCGATTTCTCGAAAATCATCCGTGTAAAACAACTCCGTCAAACTCCGACCGCCATACCAATACGAAACCTTACGATCCGTTTCCCCACCTCGAAACAAATCAAAGATATGGCTTCGCAAGGGCGCCATCCCAGCACCGCCACCGATGTAGACCATTTCGGCTTTGGTATCTTTGATGAAGAACTCACCGTAAGGGCCTGAAATGGTGACTTCATCACCCGGCTTAAGGTCAAAGGTATAAGAGGACATTTTCCCTGGTGGCGTACCTTCCGGAGCGCGGGGTGGTGGAGAAGCAATGCGAACATTCAACATGATCACACCTTTTTCCCCCGGATAGTTGGCCATGGAATAGGCACGCACGACAGGTTCGTCAACGGTGGAGACGAAACGCCACATGTTGAATTTATCCCAATCAGATCGGTACTCATCCTCTACTTCGAAGTTGGCATATCGAACTTCGTGAGGTGGTGCTTCGATCTGGATAAAGCCACCCGACTTGAAATCAACCTGCTCCCCCTCGGGCAATTCCAACACAAGTTCTTTGATAAAGGTGGCGACGTTACGATTAGATCGAACCTTACATTGCCACTTCTTCGTCTCAAACACTTCCGGTGGAACTTCAACTTTCATATCGTGCTTGACAGCGACCTGACACGATAATCGAACACCCTCCCGTGCGTCCCGATTGTTGATGTGAGACTTTTCGGTTGGCAAAATCTCGCCACCGCCCTCCGCCACGACAACCTTACATTGCGCACAAGTGCCACCCCCACCGCAGGCGGACGAAACAAAGACGCCATTATCCGCAAGACATCCCAATAGTTTGCCACCAACGGGAACACTGAGTTCCTTTTGACCGTTGACAACAATCTGCACATCGCCGCTAGGCACGAGAATCGAGCGAGCAACGAGGATGACAACGACGAGCATCAGTACGACACTCGTAAAAACGACAACACCGAGCCAGACGGCGCTCATAGTTTGATTCCCGAAAACGCCATAAACGCTAAAGCCATTAGACCAACCGTGATAAAGGTGATCCCCAAACCACGCAACCCATCAGGCACATTACTGTATTTCATTCTCTCCCGAATTCCGGCCAGCGACGCAATCGCTAGTGCCCAACCGAATCCGGAGCCAAAACCGTAAACCACGCTCTCGGTAAACGTGTAATCTCGCTGGACCATGAACAGGGTCCCACCAAGAATCGCGCAGTTCACTGTCAAGAGCGGCAAAAAGATTCCCAGCGTGTGGTAGAGCGAAGGAGAAAACCGATCAAGTGCCATTTCTAGAATCTGCACCACGGCCGCAATCACCCCGATGTAGCAAATCAAGCCGACGAACGTCAAATCAACATCCGGGTACCCGGCCCATGACAACGCGCCTTCCTGTAATAGATATCCAAAAATCAAATTATTTGCAGGCACCGTGATCGTTTGAATCAGGATGACGGCGGCACCCAAACCGATCGCCGTTTTTACATTTTTGGAAACGGCCAAGAAGGTACACATGCCGAGAAAAAAGGCCAGCGCCAAATTCTCAACAAAGACTGACTTCATAAAGAGACTTAAAAGACTTTCCACCGTCCTACTCCTGTTCGACCTGGTCCGGACGCCAAGTCCGCAAACCCCAAATAATGAGCCCAATCAAGAAGAACGCGCTGGGCGGCAACAACATCAATCCATTCGGTTGGTACCAACCACCGTCTGAGACTCGTTTCAAAATTTCGATACCGAAAAAATTCCCGCTTCCCGTGATTTCTCGAATGCTCGCCACGACCAACAGAATTGCGCTGTAGCCGAGCCCATTTCCCAGGCCATCCATGAAACTCATTTTCACATCGTTCTTCATTGCAAATCCTTCGGCACGACCCATCACGATACAATTTGTGATGATCAGCCCGACAAAGACCGTCATCTGCTGCGACAGTCCGTAGGCAAAGGCCTGAAGAATTTGACTCACAAGAATCACTAAAGATGCAATTACCGTCATCTGAACAATAATTCGAATGCTGCTCGGAATCTGACTGCGGATCATACTCACAACCACATTCGAACCTGTCACGACAACGATCACGCAGATACTCATGGTCAAAGCAGTATCCATCCGCGACGTGACCGCGAGTGCCGAACAAATCCCCAACATCTGCAATGCGATCGGATTGTTGTTCACAACCGGATCCATCAGCACATCAACTGGTTTCGTGGCAGCCATTATTGAGCCACTCCTTCCGCACGTAGCCGGTCCAAATATTTTTCAAAGCCCTGCGGGCCGAGCCAATAGTGAATCATGTTCGTCACACCATTCGCGGTGATGGTGGCTCCCGAAATACCATCAATCCGATACTCAGCATCCGGGCGCTTCATATCAACCATTCCCTTGATGACTTTGAGCGACAAATCACCATTTCCGTCGTAAACATGCTTTCCAACCCATGAATCTTGCCACTGGACGTTTTCAATTTCACCGCCTAGTCCGGGTGTTTCACCATGTTCGTAGAACGTAATGCCACGCACCGTTTCCGCATCGCTGTCCAACGCCAAATAGCCGTACATCGTTGACCACAGTCCCTTGCCCCGAATCGGCAAGACGATTTGGTCTAGCTTTCCATCTTGATTGACAAGGTAAACAATCGAATCATTCTCTCGTCGACCAATCCCCGTGACATCTTCAGCAACGGGTATCGCAATGCTTTTCGCCGGGTCACCCGCAGCTCGCCGTTGATCAAACTTCTGAGGGTCGATCTGGTCCTCTGGCACATATTCTCCTGTATCCAGATTGACGACACGAGTCTCAATTGCCTTGACCGCTTCCTCGATCGGAACGTCCTCTTGATATAACCCGGTCAGCTCCAAAATCGTCTTTTGACGATCACGCTCTTTGTTCATCACCTGTCGAGGATGCAAGCCGACAGACGCTGCCGAAACGAGCAACGAACAGGCGATGCAGAGCACCGTCGCGACGATCAATGTGTGACCAACGGAATCACGCGACATTGCGGGCCACCCTTCGTTTCACATTTGCTTGGATAACAAAATAATCGATCAAGGGTGCCATCACGTTGCCAAATAAAATCGCCAACATGACGCCCTCGGGATAGGCAGGATTGATCACTCGAATCAAGATGCTCAAGACGCCGATGAGAGCCCCGTAAAACCAACGCCCCGTATCGGTCATCGCCGAGGATACCGGATCGGTCGCCATGAAGACCAAACCGAACGCATAGCCTCCGACAACAAAATGCCACCATGGGGGCATTTGAAACATCGGATTCGTATTACTTCCCACCAACCACAACAGTGTGGAGAATCCCATGGCAGAGACTAACATCCCAGCCATGATCCGCCAGGAACCAATCCCCGTCGCAATCAGAACGGCGGCACCAAACAGACACGCCAGCGTGGAAGTTTCGCCCATCGACCCAGGAATCAGACCCAAGAACGCGTTCCACCAAGTGACATGAATCCCTTCCGTAATCGCTTCCATCCCCGTGCTGACGGGGGCCGTTGCCAGCGCTCCTAACGAAGTCGCACCGGTGTAACCGTCGACGGCGGTCCAAACCGCGTCTCCCGAAAGATTCGCCGGATAAGCGAAGAAAAGGAACGCCCGAGCGGTGAGTGCTGGATTTAAAATGTTTCGACCCGTTCCGCCAAAAACTTCTTTTCCAATCACGACACCAAAACTCACACCAATCGCCACCTGCCAAAGGGGCACCGTAGGTGGAAGAGTCAACGGGAACAGCAAACCCGTTACCAGGAACCCTTCATTGACTTCATGCTTCCGAACGCAGGCAAAAAGAACTTCCCAGAGCCCGCCCACCGTCATCGTGACAAGGTAAACCGGTAAAAAGAAAACCGCACCGTGCAATATATTGTCGATGAGGCTGTTCGAATCGTAACCGACTCCCAGTTGGGCAAGCAGCTGTCCTCGCCATCCGGCCACCGAGGTCAGCCCTTCCGCATCCATCACTAAATTTGCTTGATAACCCGTGTTAAAAAAGGCCATGAGCGTGCACGGCAACAGGGCAATCACCACAATCGACATGATTCGCTTCAAATCCATCGCGTCGCGAACATGAGGCGACCCTGAAGTGCGATCGTCGGGTGAGTACAAAAATGTATCGAGCGCCTCGTAGAGCGGATAAAGCCGACTAGCTTTTCCTCCCTCTTCGAACAAGGGAGCAACTCGATCCAGTAGCTTTCGCAGCGGTTTCACGTGTCCCTACCCCTCCTTCTCGATCTGGCTGAGACACTTTCGTAGCATCGGACCGTAGTCATATTTCCCCGGACATACGAAGGAACACAAAGCCAAATCCTCTTCATCCAACTCCAGACAGCCTAACGCGGCCGCCTGCTCCAGATCCCCAATGATCAAGGAACGCAACAAATAGGTCGGCAATACGTCGAGCGGAACAACTTTTTCATAGGCACCAACGGGTACCATCGAACGAGGACTTCCTTCCTGTGACGTCGTAAACGAAAACTTTCGTTCCCCCCGTCGCGCGGCCGAAGCGTAGACATTCTTCACCGAGAACCGCCCTGAACCGGGGAGCATCCACTCAAACAGTACTCTGGGACGACCCTCCGCCAAGACGCTGATTTGTTGGTGAAATCGACCAAGATATTGTTGAGGACCAGCAGCTTCGCGACCGGACAACACCGATCCCGATATCAAACGCACCGACTCTGACTTCAATTCATCCACGACAAGTTCCGGGACGCATGCGCCCAATCGAGTTCGGATCAAGCGGGGCTCGCGGGCAGCAGGCCCGGCTAAGGAAATTACTCGATCCACTGCAAGACTGCCGGTAACAAAAAGTTGTCCGATCGCAATCACGTCCTGATAGCCGATCGACCAAACCGTCTTGCCCAGGCTGACCGGATCCAGGAAATGGATATGAGTTCCGACCAGTCCCGCGGGATGTGGCCCAGAAAAACGTTCAATTTGAACCCGACTTGTTTTTGGATCCGGAACTTCCGACTTCTCACCCAGACAGACAAACGTCTTACCCTCCGTCAGCACGGAGATAACCTGCAAACCGCGTTGAAAATCGCCCTCTCGCTCGGCAATGATTACGCTCGCATCGGGAGCGAGCGGATTGGTATCCATGGCAGAGACAAAAATAGAATGGGGCACGGCATTCGGCGATGGTACGGCACTGAAGGGCCGGGTTCGAAAAGCGGTCCACAAGCCCGATTCGACAAGGTTGGCGCGTACTTCGTCTTGGCCCAACTGCGTCATGCCACGGTCGGCGTAAGAGGCAAATTCGATCTCTTTATCACCGTCTAGCTCAATGACCAACGACTGAAAGTGGCGTTTTGCTCCGCGATTAAGCTCCAACACTCGGCCGGAGCCGGGAGCAGTGAACTGCACACCTTCTACATTTTTATCTTGAAAAACTGGCTGGCCTAACTTGACCCGATCTCCCACCCGAACGAGCAGTCGTGGCTTCAGCCCTCGATAGTCATCGGCAACAAGCGCAACGCGGCCGGATGGTCGTCCGGAGTCAATTTTTTGACTCGGAGCCCCTTCGATTGGGAGGTCCAATCCCTTACTTATCTTGATCATCTTCGGTCCGTGGAGGTCGTTTTTTTCACTGCCGCTACGGCCCGCCCATGTCAGATGACAACGAAGCTGAGCACTCAAATCAGGTCGATTCTATTTCGACTGGCACCGGCAGGCCCCTCTAAGAAGGGCGGAAGACCGATACATTGTACTTGTTTTTGTTGGGGTGGTAAGGGCAACCAGCTCACCACCCCCCAACGGTCTCCAGCCGGCTTCCCGCATTCGGGTGCGGTAATTCTGCCAAGAGGGGTTAGCGCTTGCGTGATTCCTCTGCCCGTTGCGACTGGAACCTTCTAATTCTGCCGATTACAGTAGCGGGATCGAATTCACCCAGCCCTCCCTCCTACCGTTTTGGTCATCTATGAAACGCATGCTGCTACTCAACGCATTTATCGCTTGTTGCTTGGCGAACCACGCCAACGCCCAGCACTGGACTCCACTCTTCCCAGGAAACACTTTAGCCGGTTGGACAACGCAGGACGGTAAACCAGTCAAATCCGGCTGGCAGAATTCCCAGGGCACCGTTCGGCTCGACCCGTCAAGCGGTCGTGGCGGCAACATTATCACCGATCGAGATTTCGGCAATTTCGAGCTCGTCTTCGAGTGGAAGAGTTCCCAAGCTGGCAACAGCGGGATCAAATATCGCGTCAAGAAATTCGACGGACGAATTTTGGGCTGCGAATATCAAATGCTCGACGATGAAGCGTTTCCAACGCTCAATCCGAAGCAGAAAACGGCTTCGCTCTACGACGTTTACGATCCGCAATTCTCAGGCAATCTGCACCCCTATGGACAATTCAACCAAGGTCGGATCGTGGTATGCGGTAATCGGATCGAACATTGGCTCAATGGCCAATTGGTCACGCGAGCATGCGTTGGATCGGCCGAATGGAATGCACGAATTGCCAAGAGCAAATTTGCCGATGTCGATGGATTCGGGAAAAACAAATGGGGGCGAATCATGCTAACCGACCACAATAGCCAGATCGAGTTTCGTAACGTGTTCATTCGCGAATCGACCGTTCGCAGTCACTCCAGACCAAGAGCGAGCATTTTCAAGCGTCGCTTGCTTTCATTCGGTCGCTGCCGCTAAACCACAACTCGCATCGCTTTAGCCAGAGTTCCAGCCTGATCGCCAGAGATCGCCGATCCAACCGCGAATCGGCTTACATCCCAGCAATCTGCTCGATGTAGCGATCGATGGGATGATCGCTTAGATAATCCACACGGAATCGCAACGATGAATGAGCGAGCCCTCGCAAACGATCAAACGTTCGCCTGATTCCTTTCAGATTAGCGAGCTTTCCGGCCGTGTTGATGTAAAGCTCCTCAGCAGCATGCCGATAGCCAAACCAAGCGGGCGGAAGGCGAGGGACGATGTCATTGTTGTTGACCCAGCGATAATGCTTGATATCGCAATAATTGATATAACGTCGGTCCCCGACCCGCGGGCTTCCAAAGGTGTAAAGACCGCGTGGCATCGAAGAAACATCGGACAGAAAACAACGTCCTGCACAAATTGTCGCCATCGCACCGCCCAAAGAATGTCCCGCGAACCACAAGGGCTTTTGCTTACCGGCGATCGCTTGCTCAATTTGCGGCCAGATATCATCCGCCTCGGATTTGAAGCCTCGATGGACACGTCCCACCGTTTCAGCCGCAACGGTCAGCACATTCACATCGGCCTTCACATCGTTGACTTCGTCGGGCTCCGTACCCCGACAAACCACGATCAGATCAGATTCATTCTCCAAGCAATACGCCTGGGCTCCGTCTCGATCGTAAAACTCAACCTGAGTGATACCAATATCTTGGACCATACACTCGACATCGCCTCGCTCAAAATAGGAAACTTTTGCTAATTCAGCAAACAACAAAGAGGCCTCGAGTAAATCCATTTCACTCACTGGCCGGTTCGACTGCGATCGAAACTGATAGCCTTGAGTGGACGAAACCATATTTGCCATCGGTGTCTCCTCGGTTTGGACATGCCATCTAACAACACATCGGTTGGTGTCTCTCCTTTAAACTTCCAAACTGGATTTGCGTCAAGCACAGAATGGATCGCTCAAGAACAACGAGTGCTCGGCTGGCCATGAAAGAATTCACCAATCGCATGCGGTCGCGGGTGCAAACCCGATAGCGACTTACCCGAATTCCCATGCGCCTTCGATCCGGCTACACTGTTATCATCGACGACTCCCCCGGAAGAAATTTGAGGCAGACGAGGAACCACGCATGAGCCAAGCGACAAATATTTTCGGCCGACCTCTCGAAGTCTGTTGCACCTCACCGATGACAGGTTTTTATCGCGATGGTTGCTGTAACACGGGCCCCGGCGACCTGGGGTTGCACTTGGTCTGTGCAAAAATGACGGACGAATTCCTCAAATTTTCAGCCGATCAAGGCAATGACCTGATCACGCCCAATCCGATGGCGGCCTTTCCCGGACTCAAAACGGGGGATCGCTGGTGCCTGTGTGTCCAACGCTGGAAGGAAGCCCTCGCAGCCGGCGTGGCGCCTCCCGTGGTACTCGAGGCCACACACATATCAACCCTAGAATTTGTTGACCTCAGCGATCTTGAGTCGCACACGGCCGATTAGCGGATCAAGCAATGATGATTGAACGACGAACGAGCTCCTCCCGAACCCCGTGGTGATCGTCAATCAACACGCTGTCCATCCCAACTGCTCGGGCCGCTTCGACATTTCCGAGACGATCATCGACAAAAAAGCATTCGTTCATGGGAATCTGCAACTCGCGTTCAACCACCCGATAGGACTCTGGATCCGGCTTACGAAATCCCGTCTTGCAGGAGACAAACGTCCAATCGAGATACCGGGAGAGCTTGAGTTTGTCTTCGATTATTTCGAACCAGATAGGATAATTCGACAAAGCATGTATCTGGAAACCTAACCCATGCAACTCAACCATCAACGCCTGCATTCCGTCAAGCCAATCATAAGCATCATGCAAACATTGCCGTAGTTTCTGCGGATCGACAGAGCGTCCATCGCGGAAAAACTGATCACAGAATTGTTGTTCATCGATCCGACCTTTCTCAAACTCAATCCAAGCGGTCGGATCCACCTCAGCTCGAAGTTGCTCCAAAGACATCTGAAAAAAACGGGGCATGGCCTCTAAAAACGGTTCGGTAACCAGGGTTCCCATGACATCGAAGAGTAGTAGAGGACGTTTCATCAAATGGGTTTCCAGTTTGCTGGTTGTTCGGATTTTGGCATCATGAGGCGGGTTTCCCCTGCTGTCAAGCCACGCCAATAACGATTCAAATAACAGAAGCCGTTCGCTACCGATCGTTTTTTTCGACTAGATCCCCGCTGGCAACTTAGACGCCGGCAACTTAGAAACCGTCCCCTCCGCCATGCCATCCGCCACTCGATTCGCACCCACCTACTCGGAAGTCATCGTGATTGGCGGAGGCGCCGCCGGCTTGCTGGCTGCAATCGCAGCGGCTGAACGCGACAAACAAGTCCGGCTGCTCGAAAAAAACAGCAAAGCGGGTGTGAAAATCTTGATGTCTGGGGGGACTCGTTGCAATATCACCCAGTCAACCGACCGACGCGGAATCGTGACTGCCTTTGGCGAGCAAGGTAATTTCCTCCATTCAGCCTTGGCTGCTTTGAGTCCGGACGATCTGGTCGATCTGTTTGAATCCGAAGGAGTTGCCACCAAAGTCGAGTCAACCGGAAAGATTTTCCCAGTCAGCGATCGGGCGGTCGATGTTCGCGACGCACTCCTACAACGACTCCACCGATCCGGAGCTCAACTTGATTTAAATTCAGCGGTCAGCAGCTTCAACCCGACGGAAGATGGCTTCGAAATCAGCTCCGCGGCGGGCCAGTTTCACTGCCAGAAATTAATTCTAACAGTTGGCGGACAGTCATACCCGGAGTGTGGAACGGCCGGTGACGGCTATGCTTGGGCAAAATCCATGGGCCATGCAATCGTACCACCTCGTCCCGCGCTCGTCCCAATCACGACCGATTCAAGCTGGATTCACGAGCTACGCGGCGTAACGATTGAAGACGTAAGCCTCACAATTGGGCAGCCTTCTTCCGATGGAAAGCAAAAACCGATCGCCCAGCGGCGTGGCTCAATGGTGCTAACCCATTTTGGGTTATCCGGTCCGGTCGTCTTGGATATCAGCCGCGTAATCACGCGCGCCGACAACCGTAAGGACCTCATTTTGAACTGCGACTTCCTGCCCCGCTTGTCAGCAAAGGAAACAGAACAAGAGTTAGAGCGTTTATGTCGCCACGATGGTGGTCGCCTTGTTCACCCAACACTCTCAACCCTCTCGCTGCCGAAACGATTGATTGAACAACTCATCATCTCAGCAACGATTCCCAGCGAACGCCGTGCGGCCGAACTGTCTCGACAAGAACGCGGTCGGTTAATCCGTGCGATAAAGGCAACAACAATCGATATCGCCGGCACGCTGGGATTCAAGAAGGCGGAGGTCACCGCAGGCGGCGTGTCTCGCGATGAAGTTGATTCGCGTGACATGCAGAGCAAATTGGTCGCTGGACTATATTTGGCTGGTGAAATCTTGGACTTGGACGGACCGATTGGTGGCTACAATTTCCAGGCGGCCTTCAGTACGGGCTGGCTGGCGGGCAATTCAGTCTAGTCTGCCGGCCGGGAATTCTCCCCCACCTCTTCACTCGGACAAGCTCATCCATTCAGGGATGCGCTGAACGGCGCCCTCACGATTCACGACCGCAAGCGTGATCTGAGCCTGAGCCAAAGGTTCATCATCCCGAAAAATCAAATATTCATGTTCGATTTTGGCCGCTGTAACTCGTTTGACGTGCGTTTCAATCTTCAAAACATCGTCGTACCGCGCGGGGCGTTGATACTTACAAAGTGCCTTGACCACAACGACCAACAATCCTTCCTCTTCCATGCGGCGGTAACTTCCTCCTGAAGCCCGCAACAATTCGGTGCGTCCTAATTCGAAGTAGGTAAAATAATTCGCATGATGAACGAATCCCATGGGATCAGTTTCGTTATACCGAACACGAATTTCGATAGCGTGTGACGTCAGCATAAGAGTTCCTGGCCAGCAACGATTAGATAGGCCGACGTTTTTGTTCCGAAACAAAATAGCCGTTGCGCAGAAACATCAGCACGGCCTCACGAACCGGCTTTTGATCCATGATGAAGGTGTGCATGGCGAGAACAACGAGAAAATCGCGAGCCCCCATCAATTTGGTCTCTGCGACACTCACGACCAAATCATCGGGCCCATCGATCAATGGATTGCCATCCTGGGGTTTGTTGACGTCACCCGCAATAACTCCAAATTCCTGTTTCGGCGTGGCAAGCGTTTGCTGCACGAGATTCCATTCACGAGCAAGTTCAGATCCGCTGGTGCCAACCAAGAAATGAAACAGACCGATGTTTTGCATACGTTCTGCCATTTGGGCACCTCCATTGGGCGGAGCCAACATGACAATCCGCCCGACTCGAGGCCCCACATGAGGCGATCGCGCCTGCAATTGATCGTGAAGATAGCGACGAATCACCAGATTCCCAAGGCTATGCCCGACGAAGTCCACTTGTTTCACTTCATCGAGCCCCGAGATGACATCCTTCAATGCTTTGGCGTGGGCGGCAATCCCATCGCGAGTGCTCGCATAGGAAACATTTACCACGTCAACATCGTCATTGGCTTTGAGGAATTCACCCAGTCCTTTCATGGATTGGCGGGAGCGTCCCAGCCCGTGCAAGGTGATCACAACGCGAGGTTTTAGCTTGGCAATCGGCAGCGAGCCGCGAAGACGATCAAATTCTTTCCGGCAGTGCTCGAAACTCCCCCAAGCTTGCCGACGATTTTGTTCGTCGAGTAAGCGATGATGCCCGGTGATCACGTAACGCTGAATACGCCACCCCTGGAAGACCAAATGGTCCGTCCATAGTTGCTTGCCTCCCAGCGTTCTGCCTGGCGCCGCCTTCGGCCGGGCTGGGTTTTGAGCGGCGCAGGTTGTCACCAATCCGTGGAACAGAAAAGGCACGACGACGAGCAAACCCAGTCGCTTCACCGCTAAGTTCCACGACCATGTGCGAAATAACTTGCTAGGGTCGAGCGACGAAACAACCTCGTCCTTCCGTGCACGCCTGGCGAACCACAACTTCTTCGTCGGGCCCGATAACATGCTGTGTTTTGTTGCACCAGCAGTTGTACCGGTGACCACCCGCTTCGGTGGGGTCAATCGGATCAGGATCGCCTGTGACATAGATTTCCTTGCTGCGAAGGTGCATGCAGGGGGGAAGCTTTACGATCTCAAGATTATCAAATGAACGCTGGTAAGACATCGTCAAAATCCTCCCGTATCGAGTCCGGCGGCCCGCAAAATCGCACGCTGCACGGCAACCTGGGCCAGTTGAACTTTGTATTCGTTTTCCGACAGTGGCATCGCATCCCTTACAGCGGCCAGGCCAGCCTGCCTGGCAGTTTCTTGATTGACGGGTTGGCCGGTCAACACGGCTTCCGCCTCCGCAGAAATCCAGGGGGTCGGGGCCACTTGTCCCATCACGATACGAGCATGCTGGACAACGCCGGCAGCGACCGCGAACGTAGCGGCAGCGGCGGCCAGCGGAGCGTCCGGACCTTCGCCCTGCCGAACTTCATAGGAAGCACTGAGCTCTCCCTGATCCTGTGGCAAAATCAGATGAGTCAGTAACTGATTGGGCAACAAACTGTTCTCTCGTTCCGTCTCGCTGCCTGGCGTTTGAAACAATCGTTCCAATGAAACGATCGACTCATCCTCCGGGTTAGGGCCCAAAATCCGGACTTGGGCCTGCAGCGAGATCAGCGCTGGCGCCAAGCGTGAGGCATTGACAAATTTCGCAGCGCCTCGATTCCCGAGAATCGCATGAAAACGATTATCACCTTGCACAACAGTCCTACCGCCATCGGCCAGCAAACCATGACCATCTCGGAAGTACCAGCATTGAGGGCGACGGAGCAGTTCACCGCCCAGCGTCCCCTGCGCTTGCAACTGCAGGCTATTGATCCCCTGGATTGCATGCTTAACCGCCGGGTAGGGATCGGTCAGCGAGCTGCCAAGAAAATCGTCCAGGTTTACCCCCGTCCCAATCCAGAGATTGCCCAGAGGATCGCGGTCAACGGTGCGAATGGAATCAATTCGCCCAATGTCAACCACACGCTGCGGTGTGACGACCATGCGTTTCATTAATCCGACCAGATCCGTCCCACCGGCTAATAATTCAGTGTGCCCTGGCTGCGATGAAAGCAACTCCAATGCTTCCGCCTCAGTTTTCGGCTGAGCAAATTCAAAATTCTTCATGGCTAGACTCTCGCTTTCTTCAGCGCCTCGAGCACTCGTTGCGGCGTTGCGGGCAAGATGGGAACACGAACTCCAGTCGCGTTGCAGATCGCATTTGAAATCGCAGCACCGCCGCTAATGGCAGGTGGTTCACCGAGGCCGATTACACCACGTTGCCGTTCGCTTTCCGGTTCGTACATCTCGACAACGATCTCCCCAATGTCACCCAATCGTGGTAAGCGATAATCGGAAAGTTCGCTGTTTACAAAGGCCCCCGTTTTGGGATCATTAATACGTTGCTCGAACAGACCCGCTGCAATCGACATGATCACCGCACCGTAGATTTGACTTTCCGCCGTTTTCCGATTGACAACCAATCCCATATCCTGGACGGCAACAAATCGTTTCACCTTGACGACCCCAGTCTCCGTATCAACGGCCACATGGGCCATCTGGACACCACCGACGCCAGTATTCGACAACGGGCTCTTCGTACCACGTTGATAATTGGCAGTCACTTCCAACGGTTGTATACCGAGCAGAGCACAAGCCTGTTTCCAAGCCAGCCCTTTATTCGACCCTGCGACTTCGATCCGTCCGTCGACTGCTTGAAGCTGATCGGCAGGAACCTGCAGTTTTTTCGCCACAAGCTCAAACAGTTTTTGCAAAGCGTCCTGCCCCACGCGGCGGTGAGATTCACTGACCGCGCCCACTGTCGTACTCCCTCCGGAAGCGCCGCTAAACGGGTAGGTCGAGTGGCCGATATTGACTTTAACTGCCTCGATTGGCAACCCAAACGTTTCGGCCAACACCATGGCACAGACCGTGCGGGTTCCGGTCCCCAGATCTTGCGTTCCGCAGTACGACTCCACACCGCCATCCGGATGAATTTTCAACAGACAACTGGAAGTGTTCGCAGTACCGCCCCAGGTGTGGATACCGATACCAAGTCCTTCGACAACCGCGCCGTTTTTCGGACCTTTGCCATGCGGATGCCAATTCGCGTCCCAACCGATCCGATCGGCAGCGATTTCCAACTGTTCCAAATACAGCAACTGCTTGTCCACCGAAATATTTTTCAGGTTACGCAGGAACACATCGAGGCTGCTGATGCCCATCACGGCAGCCAGATCATCGTAGGCAGTCTGCGTGATTGCACAGGCTTGCGGATGATTGGGAGCTCTCCAGGCCACCGACGGTTCGTTATTGGTTTCGATTCCCGTCGCTCGACGCCGAAAGTTTGGCGGTTGGTAGACGTAAGGAATTTGATTTTGGCTCACGGTTCCGCCATTGAAGCCGGTCGTTCCCCAGTGGTGCGAATCCCAAACTTGCACCACGCCGTTCTCATCAGCTCCGAGACGAACTTGCAAGAAACCGGAAGGTCGATTTCCACCAATTTTCAATTCTTGATCTCGATCGAGCATAAACTTGACGGGACGGCCTGTCGCTTTGGAGATTTGAGCAGCAGCAATACTCCAATAGTCAGGCTTAAATTTGCTACCAAAGCCACCTCCAATGTATTCGCAGGTTACGTCGACGTCGTCAGCTGTAATCTCCAGCGCATCCGCGAATCCGTCGTCAGTCCGTGAAACATTTTGAGTTGAAAGGAAGACATTCAGCTTGTCACCATTCCACTGTAATGTGGATCCGTGCGGCTCCAAGCAACAGTGGGTAATCGCGTCGATACCGTAAAAACCTTCAACGACAAATTTCGACTCATTCAACAAGCGTTGGAGTTCTTCGTCCTCAAAGGCTTCTTCATCTTCGACATCGTCATCCGGCTCGGAAACCAACTCGATTTTACCGCCCGCACGCTTAGTGCGTCCCGCAGCTTCCGCCGCCTCCACATCTTGATCCAGCACAAACACGTCGAGCAAATCATATTTCACATTAAGTTTCTCAACGCCTTCGCGAGCAGCGCCTTCCGTTTCGGCAGCAACGGCCGCAATCAATTCACCTTGGGTGCGAATTTCGACTGCATCATCGCCAGCCTGTTTTGGTGCGCGCATCAGCTGCACATGGACAACACCCGGTACCTTCATTGCCTCAGTAACATCGACGGAGACCACTTTGCAATGAGCATGAGGACATCCAAGAGCTTGAACGATCAATTGCTTGGGCAAATTCACGTCGTAGGTGTACTTTGCGGTACCGGTCGATTTTTCCGGACCATCCAAACGTTTGATTCGCTTGCCGATTAGCGATGATTTATTCGCCGCTGGCCAGTTATAGGTTGTCTCAGCCATTGCCGCCTCCTTTCACCACCTGAACGGCGGCCTGCACAATATTCGCGTAAGTGCCACAACGACAGATATTGCCATTTAATCCAGCGCGGATTTGCTCTTCTGTCGCATTGGGATTGGAATTCAAAAAGGCTCGCACTGCCACAACAAATCCGGGTGTGCAAAAACCACATTGGGTCGCATCGTGGTCAACAAAAGCTTTCGGTACGACATCATCCACCATACTTTCGACTGTTTCGATCTTCCGACCTCGTGTGGAGATCGCCAGCGTTGTCGATGCCATGGCGGGCTTGCCATCAATCAACACGGTACTGGCTCCGCTGCTGCCATCTAAACTGACAGGCTTTGCGCCCGTCAAGTCGAGGTGATAGCGTAACGCTTCTAAAAGAGTCGTTCGCGGTTCAATGGTGATTTCGTGATCTTCGCCATTCACATTAAGCGTCACCGTCGCTTTTTCGCTAATCACGGTAGCGGGCGCATCCTGCCCACTCGCCGTGGCGGCAACATTCGCGGTCAGAGCCGTCGCAGCTGCTGCTGCACCGGAGCCCTTCAGAAAGGAGCGGCGGCTGAAGTTATCGGTCGGTGGTTTTGCCATGGCATTGCCCCAAAAAAAGGATCGTGGCCTGCACGGAATGATTTACAGAGTCGGAGCACGATTATATCGAGTGTTGGTCCGGATACAACTAATCGGAAGCCGTGAAGCGTCCCCGAGCCCGCTCGATCCTCACTCCTGCCCAACTTTTCGTTGTCGCAAGCGATTATGGTCCTGACAACATGCACAGGGACCGGTTTCAAACATCACAATCGCACAAATATCGCACCAATAATCGACCTGAAATTTCTGACCCTCCCGCCATTCGTAGACGCGGATTACTTGGATTCCAGGCGTTGCCCGATAGCGCCGAACGCGTAATTCGACGTCCATCTGCCGCAATCGCTGATCGGATCGGAATGCCCTCCCCCGCAGATCCTCGATGATCGGCAGCAACTGGCCGTCGTCCGTGGCAATCGCGAGACTGCGATCGGTTTCCCCTTCTACTGTATTGATCCCCAACATTTCGCGCAAGGCTTCGCCATACCAGACAACCTTTCCTCGGACCGACTGCAGCTGAAAATCCCGAGACGGACTTTTTCTCACAACTGATGCCCCACCCTTGGGTAGAGGATCTTGCTTCCCGGCATCTTCCGCCCAAGTCAATCGGGCTGTATTAGGCATTAACCAACAGCATTCGATGATGGCGATCAGGATATACAGAATAGGTTGCGAAAATTTATTCTTCTGCATGGCCTTCCACGACAAGCTCCATAGGAAGCGAAAGCCGTTTTTCTCCCGTCTTGGCATTGTTCGCAAATCGCAGCATCCACCAATCACGATCAGCATCATGACGCATCCCAGGCGCCTTGACTTCCTTCTTATCACTCAAACGTTGCAAACAAAGCATCGCGGGGTGATTAGAATCGGCGGCGTTGGCGCTGGATTCCATTAGTTTGTCGACCGCCATGGGTTTTACTGAAGCATCATCCTCGGCCCGAACCAGTAACAAAAAGTCGCGTGTGGGCGAGGTGCCTTCGTGGTTTCCGTCGACCGGTTGCATGCCAAAACGCATCGTGTAAACACCACGTGAGATTTGTTGCCCGCGAAAATCGCTACCACGCCGCCGAAATCGCAGGACACCGATTAGTTGTCCTGGCTCAAATGGATACAACCGTTCATTTGTCGATTCGAAATCAGGGACAACATCCCAGTTCTTTAAGGGCCAAATCTCACAAACGGTGCGTTTCTCACCGCGAACCACGCGTAGGCCTTCGGGTGAAATCTGTTCGGCAATTTTGGTAGCCAGATCCTCCGTCGGCAATTCGTCTTTAATTATCTCCACTCGATAGTCGGCGGCAAACAACATATCGCCCGCTGTCATCAGAACGACCACGACCAAAAACATACGCATCATTTTCAAAAACCTTACGTCAGGGGCGTTTCGTCGAAATCTCAGATTAAAGTGCAGGAAAACTCGTGCAGGAAAACTCGAAACTACTGAATCAAAAAGGTACCAAGATAAGAAGATCGGGAATCGGGAATCGACCAACGGGTCTTTAAACTACGCGCCTTCACCTGCCCATCAATCGTGACTCCGGGCACGAACCCTTGCAATTTAGCCAACGGTGGGTAGTAAGCCGATTCATTCGAACAAATACAGTCGTCCGGACGAGCTTTGCGAGTTTGTAGCTTCACGAGCTCCCCGACCTTGAGTTTGGCGGTCAGAGCGGAGTCATCCAGTTGCAGCGTGAAGGGCGCGTCGAGCACACTCTGGACGCCGTCCGCTGCTTTGCCCGTTTGTGATTTCGCAAAATGCACAAGAGCAGCTCGTTGCTGCGGGGTGGCTTCCTTATCGACGACAATCATGGATTGAATTTGATCGGCATCTTCAAGACCGTGAAATCCCAAGGTTGCAGATGCCTTCAGCACCACGGCCACATTCAAACCGGCGAGATCCGCCCCATGAAGTTCCCCCGAGTCGATACTCCAAGCCATCACAGCATCCTTCCCCGCCATGCCAACTTCGCCATTGGCAAAACAAGGTCCCGTATAAACTTGGCAGGTACGAGCTTCCAAATAATGTCCCGCAATGGGTTCGGCTCGACAACAATTCGTCCCCGTCAGTCCCCAACCGAGCATCAAGTTCCACACGAATACCGCGCAAAGTGCTGAACGGCCCATGAATTTTCCTCCGATTGTTCAAGGCAACACTTACCATATCAACGTGTTCCCATTCTAAAGCATCAGCCCACTACAATGAAGGATGAAACAGCTCGATCTTGGTGGAGCCCACAGGAAAATACCCGGATGTTTCATCGATCCTTCCAGCGATACAATTGCCAGAGATCGGTTTCAACGAGCCGTTCACTCACGGTCGCTAACCGATTGATCCGCGATAAATCGTGCCGATGGGCTTCGTGAGGAGCCAAACAAGGTAGATTTCATGTATGCAATCATACCCGCAGCCGGCCACTCCCAACGCATGGGAACCCCCAAACTCCTGCTGCCATGGGGTAACCGCACCGTAATCGATCACCTACTCGAAATCTGGCAGGCGAGTTCGGTTTGCCGTGTCGTCATTGTAATCCGAGCTGATGACGAAGCCTTAGAGGCCGTTTGTCGCTGTCATGACGTTGATATCGTCCTGCCGAAGAAGGCTCCCGCCGACATGAAACAGTCGGTCATTCATGGCCTAAACCATTTGGTCGAACGGTACGCGCCCGATTCATCGGCTAGTTGGCTGTTGGCGCCGGCCGACATGCCAACTCTCGAGGTTGATGTTATCGAACGGCTGATCAAAGCTCGAGACAAGTTTCCTCAATCAATTCTGGTGCCGACCTTTGACAGCCAGCCAGGCCACCCCGTTCTGATCCCTTGGACGTTGGCGAGTCGTGTAAGTCAACTGGCCATGAACGAGGGATTGAATGCACTCATCAAACGCTCAACTCGTCAACAGATCGCCATGCCACGACATCAGCGTCCGGAAGATATCGACACACCTGCCGACTATCAACGCCTCCAGCCACGTCGCAACCGACACGAATCGTGAAGACCGGCCACGTCGCAACCTGACCGAAGAGATCCGTCACTCGCCCTCAGAACCGATGAGTACCCTCGAAACAGTCGCCTGGCGAATGACAACCCGTTTTCACCGTTCTCGAAGTGCCTACGACCCGTCCGTCCCGACTGGACCGATTTCCAGAAAATAAATTGAAGTCAATTTAAGCCGCAAACTCAGCCAGAACCGGATTGCAAATGGTATGTTCCTATGCATCAGGATCGATTCACATTCACTTTGTTCAGCGAGTTTTCGATGATCAAGAACAAGTTGCTTCGAAAGATGTCGTTTTTAATCGTGCTATTAGCATTCACTACGATCACGACCCCGAATTGTGAAGCGAAACGAAAGATTTTCGGAAGACGACACCCCGTCAAGCGTCAAAACTTTCCGGTCTACGGAAGTTACAAGTATTCACACTACAACTACCTCTATCCGAAGTACATCGGAGGCTTCAACGCAAGGTATTTCGATTCCATCGGGATTCCAAGCGGTGACATTGGCCTACGGGGCAATGGGATCTACATGACTCCTTGGTAGAATTCGCTCGACAAAAAAACACGGCACGAGCTTGGCCCAATTGCTCGCGTCGTGTTTTTTTAATCGCATCTTCTTTGCTCGCGTCGACAACCCTCCCAGAAGAGTTAGCGACGGAAGCCTCGACCCGCCTTAGATCGTCGAGAGACGGAGCCTTGTCTCGATGTCTTCCTTTGCGATTTGCCACTCGAGGAGCGAGTTCGAGTGTTGGTGCGACGCTTCGCCTTGGGCTTTGTTGGATCACCCTCGAGTTCCGAAAGAATTCGAGTCATGCGAACTTCATAATTTTTGTAAGCCTGCTGTTCTAGCAGTTCGACATTCTTCAATGCTCGTGAATCTTCACGCTTCAACGCCGTCTGACGCATCGTGGAAATCTGCACCATTCGAGCCTGTAAACGCTTGTCTTCCTGAGCAATGCGGCGTTCCACCGAATTCACCTGGCGGTTGACTCGTGAGACAACCGCATCCCCAGATGCAGGCGTTTGGACCGATGCATTTTTCTGGGCGTAAGCCGTGCTGGAAAGTGCGACCAAACCGAAAAAAAGCAGTGTTCTCACCATCAGAGATCTCCTTTGACCACCAGAATCCTACAAGCCAATGCTCAAGGTAGATCGGACAAAAGCGACGAAAGAGATGAGAGTCCCTGCCAGAGTTGGACCCATACCACCTGGTTCGATCAAACGCACGTGGCAAGCCTTGACGATTCGGCAAAGACACCGGTGCCGGAAACAACTGTCGCGCACAAAAATGGGACCGTCAACGTCACACGGCCCCTCACATTCGGAAAAATCCCTGACCTTGATCAGGGGGATAACCAAGCCCATCGGCGAGACGGCAAAAGGCGATTCGGGTTATAGGTCAATACGGGAGCCCGATAAACAGTCGTGGGAGCAACGATTGGAGCAACCGGTGCGTAATAGGTGGTCGTCGGAATCGCAGGTGCGTAATAGGTGGTTACCGGCGCCGGAACAACCGAAATCGGTGGGGGAGCATAATAAGTCGTCACCGGCTGAGGCGCTGGAGAATAATACGTGACGGTTGGGCTGGGCGCTGCCACTGTGCTGGGAGCATAGTAAGTCGTCACCGTCTCCGAGGGCGCTGCCACCGTGCTGGGAGCATAGTAAGTCGTCACCGTCTCCGAGGGCGCTGCCACCGTGCTCGGGGCATAGTAAGTCGTCACCGTCTCCGAGGGCGCTGCCACCGTGCTGGGAGCATAGTAAGTCGTCACCGTCTCTGGCGCAACAGGCGGATAATAAGTCGTTACGACCTGTGCATTGAGGCCCATCCCACAAACTAAACTCAACGCGAAAAACGTCGCTACGACAATCTTTTTATTCATTTTGGTCGGTACCTCTCGAAACACTGTTGGCTCGCGTCCGCGGCGAAGCGAACAACAACGGGGACTGATTCGGCAATCGCAACCAGCACATTCCTACCCTTGATGCTAGTTTGCCAAAGAAGGTGTGGCAACTCGCCCCCACGGCTAACAAGCATTTTTTAGAGATTTGGATCGTTTTCATCTACGGGAAGGTAGGAAGCCCAGGCAAATTCTTCCGATCAGAGAGCTTTTTAATTCCACGAACTTGCCAGAAACAACCGCTTGGAAAACAGGAAGCGGCAATTCACGCAGCGATAAACAAGGATCCAACGTAACATCCACAAGGGTTGCTTGAATTCAACATTGGCCTGTTGCTATACCGCATCACGATGCACGAAACCCCACTGTGAATATTTGTGACTATTGCCACCCACTACGCCAAGTTGACTGCACTCCACGCTGCGTCCAACTTGCAACAGATCGACACCCTCCAGGCCGCATGCGTTCTGCAATCAAACCCGGGGAAATGTGCCAACCGAACCGTGCTTGACTTCCCGTGAGCATATGACACGGTTAAGTATCAACACTTCCAACTTGTCATTCGACAAAAGTTATTCTCGTCAGTCGACGTAACTCAACCGATCGCAAGGTCAGCCCCCAAAGCCACGAAAGCTTTGAGCCAATGAGGCTACTAAAATTCACGGCCTGCGCGTGCAATTCGACATTCGCTGAAGCAAGCGGTCAAACGATCTCAAGAGCGATAGTTTCCTGTCAATCAACAGTCCAATCAATCAACCCTTTCCATTGACCGACTCATTGACGACACCCAATAGCTTAGTTCCTGCGATTCCGTTCCACCCCAATAAGAACGATCAATAAGTCGATTTGGTGACCTGCCTCGACAACCTCAAGTTGCCCTGCCGGGTCAAGAACTCCAGCATTCGGCAGCGACTATTCTGCTAACCCTTACTGGTTCACTTCCCACCCCAGGAGTCCTCTGACGTCTTTGAGAGCTCGAAGCAAGATCGTTTCGATGGTCGGCCAATCGCGAACGATCTTTTCCGTCGCATCGGCCGCCAACCTGAGGAGCCAACAAAACGCTTGAAATGGCCGGATCTTACCCAACCCATGCGAAATCGCATTGAGATCCTCGGGCGGATTCGGCAGCAATGCTTGATTTGGATGCGACCATGCAATTGTGGCGTAAAACAAAGCTTTCCCGATCAGAACGAAGGAGCATTTACCAGCGTGTATTCGAGTCGGAGTCGACCGAGATGGGTCGACTCCGATTTTTTTCACCTGAACCAAGTTTTTGGCCCAGATCGGGCTGGCCAAGCACTTCCGACAAAGCAAAGCGAATTACGCTTTTCCCAGGGTTGTGTCGGCTATCACCTGCAGTCGACCTAAATCGGATCCGATCGGATCCCACCACGACGCATTGACACCGAGAAAGCTTCGTTTGTAAAGTAAGGACTTGCGGGCGATTAGCTCAGTTGGCTAGAGCACCTCGTTTACACCGAGGGGGTCGGGGGTTCGAGCCCCTCATCGCCCACTCAGGCATTTCCTGCCACCGATCTGCGGTGGGAAATGTCTGTTTTTATTGGGCGACAGCTGTCTTGCTTGAATTCTCCAGTGAACAAGCCCCTCTTGAAAAAAAACGTCGATCTAATGTCTCAACCTTGACTTTTTGTCACTGAAGTCAATCCCCCTGAGGTATTCAAAGGACAGACCAAGTACTATGTTCACTGAAACCTCCGAATCGGCACACCGATCCTCGTAGCTAACAGCGACCACCCCCCAACCGTTTTGTAATTCGGTGGAAAACGCTGAATGGCCAGCGTACGATCATTGACCTGAAGTTGTTCAAACCTCGGATTACAAAAAAAGGCAGACACAACTCTGTCGCTTGGGACGCAATTTGAAGCAACAACACTGGACCTGATCGATGAACCATTCGAAAGACAATCCACAGTCAATCCAAGACCAGCTGAAAAATTCTCTTGATCGGCTTTTCCTATCCTTTCAAGATTGCCGCGAAGGCGAGATCGCAACTTACATTCCAGAACTCGCGAAAGCCGATCCGAATCTTTTCGGAGCAGCCATCGCTCACGTTGATGGGAGCGTCACAGAGCACGGAGACAGCCAAAAAGAGTTCACCATTCAGTCAATTTCAAAACCATTCGTTTTCGGTCTCGCTTTAGAGGAAAATGGACGGGAGGAAGGTGCTGAAACGCATCGGCGTCGAGCCAAGCGGAGACGCATTCAACAGCACTCACCTACTTCGAAGCGAACGTCCGTTTAATGCAATGTTGAATGCGGGCGCGATCGCCGTTACCTCGATGGTACCGGGCAAGACAGGGGATGAAAAATTCGAGCGAATCCTGGACCTCATGAGCAAAGCCGCCGGCAGGCAACTCGAAGTTGACGAACGGGTCTACAAATCTGAGCTCGCAACGGGTGACCGGAATCGGGCGATTGCTTATTTACTACGAGGCGTCAACGTAGTTGAGCAAGACATTGAGGACTTGCTTCAAACCTACTTTCGACAATGCGCCATTCGCGTCACGTGCCGAGACCTGGCAATCATGGGAGCCACCCTGGGAAATATCGGCATCAACCCGATAACAGGCAAAGACGTGCTGGATTTATCTGCTGTCCGCGATGTCTTAACGGTGATGTTCACCTGTGGAATGTATGATTTCGCCGGCGAGTGGGCCCTCAAAGTTGGAGTACCTGCTAAGAGCGGTGTGTCCGGAGGAATCATGGCGGTGGTCAATCGACAGCTAGGCATGGGCATCTACTCCCCACGTCTCGACCCGATGGGAAACAGCATTCGAGGCGTAAATCTCTGCTCCAAATTCGCAGAAGAACAGGGGCTGCATCTGTTCAACTTTAGCAATGTTGGTTCAACGTTTCTGGAAGCGATTTCGAAGCCGAATACATCAAGCGATTAAAGACAACTATCGATTCAATGTCGGATCCCCAAATCCGTATTGCACGAACTCAGGAAACCGTAACAGAATGGTAAGCAAGAGGGGCACTGTTCTTGATCGAAAAGCGTTCAAAAACATTCCTTGTGTTCCTCAACCTGAACCCCGATTCAGACACCCGTCAAAGAAAAACGAACTGTTACGGAAGGCAAAAGGACCTCGTTCCGGCAACCGCAAATCAGCAGGCGAATAGCTGGGTTACGACGTCCGTCGAGCTCTCCTTCGCAGCAACAGTGCAATTCCCCAGAGAGCCAAGCAAAACGTATTCGGTTCCGGAATCAATGTGGGTTGAACAGGCGCTGGATGATCAGTCAGATAATGAACGAGTTCCCTCGTTTCGACCACTGTAAATTCAGCACCGGGTTTGATGATGAACTCAGAGAGTGCGTTGGCGGCCCATTCGTCGGATATCCCCATGCGAGAATAATCTTCATCGCTGTAACCGAAGTACCAATCATAGGTAAAACCATGCCCCGTCCAGGGAAAAACACCGGTCTCGGTATTACTCTCCCACCACCAAGGGTAGAACGCCGAGGGAATTAGCTTGCTGTGATTGCCGGTATAGTTATTGTCACTTGACCAGAGATTCTTTTCGAATTCCCAGCCATCGCCATCATTCGGCTCGAAACCATGTTCGCTAAGCAGTTCTTGCAACTCGTTCTGATCGACTCTTCTAGAAAGCTTAATCGCACCATTACGCAGTACAGTCGACAAAATGCCACCATCATTTTGGGGTTTTAGCGAGTAAGTGACGGTCATTTTGTCGAACCAAGATTCCTGATTTTCACTCGTTCGATCCTGATAATCTCCCCAATATCCAAAATTCTGAATTTGCTGATCTGAAAGCTGTGGATGATTGGTTGATGGAGCGGGCGCGAGTGGGCGAACACTTTCTACAAACTCGACCGGTTTAACAATTTGGTCTAGCCGCGAGCTTGACTGCACACTCGTACGCGCGATGTCGTCTACATTCACCCAGATATCTGCGACGCGGTAAAACTGTCCAAATCCAAGAAAATCATTTTCACCACCCAACGGATTTTGAAATTGTCCATTGAGCATGCCAACAACCGATGCCGCACGATTGTAGGGATTTGCTCCGCTGATGAAATTCTTCACCGGTATTTCAGCAGTCCCCCCGACTTCATATTCAGTCAGCGTCTCTGGATCAGTTGCCCATTGACCTTTGGCCGGTCCTGCATTCATGTAGTCCTTCAAATGTCCAATCGGGGTTAGCCAAATCACGCCCCCGGCGCCGCCATCGGCTGCAGTTTTCGGATAGTTAACGGCCCCAAATTGCTTCGCCCGATCTTTGTGCAAATCAAATTGTGAATTGTAGCCAGCTACCCCATCGTCGAAAGCGCCGAGCGAAAGGTAGAAGCTTGTCATTTTGGCTTGCAGCTTTCCATCCTGCATCCGAAACCGCATCGGATCGGCTCCCTGCATGTCAGACGGAATGGGATACAAATGATTGCTGCGCATATTTTCGCTTGCCGGATCGAAAACATAGTTGGGCACCTGCGGAAACAAAGACTCGTAATAGCGAGAACTATCTTGGTCGTCATAATATTCGCCACCTGCCAGGAAGAATGAAGAACGCTGATAGTTTCTCGCCACATAGCCTTGCTCAAAACCACCCCCCAGCTCGTTCCAATAGTTAGCCTCTGCCAAGAGTTCGCTAGCAACCATCAGGCTCACAAAGAAACAAATTCCTATTTGGATAAAGCAACGCATATTCCATCTCCCCAATCAGCAAAGAGATCAACGCAACATGAATAAAGCCAAACAAATCGCCACGGATTCTAACAACGTTCAATCTTCCACAACTTTTTTACCAACAGCGAAAATTTCCGTCGACCCCCTCCATACCAAGGGGCGTTCGGCAACAAATCATGCGCGAATTTTTTAACGATCCACCAAAGACTGCATGATTCAAATTTTTGACACGAATCACCAGCACCCCTTCACAAAGCTGTCTACTCCCTCGTGAGCCGCCAATTAATGACACCCTGACAGCTTGATCGAATCGCTATCAACGCTCGCATCAACAGCGTCTTGGGATCCGTCACGAAATGAAAGTCGATCCCGATAAGAACCCATCCTCAACGTTCCAGAATTTGCTCCGTCACGAATGACGCCTAGGTACTCGGCACGCGAATTGAGTGATCTACTAAGATCGCGACTGGATCAGTGGAGTTATGAGGAAAATAACGCCCGTTTCTCGCACGATTTCCCCGAGTCGGCTCGATTCAACCGTGTTCGATATCCCATGATTAAGAGAGACAAAATTGTCGACCCGCTTTCCTTGACGAGTCCTCCTCCCTGTTCACCTTCAGTTATCGGTGGTGAGAATGAAGATCGCAAAGTTAAAACACTCATCGACTGGAGAACATCTCGAAGGCGTTGTAATTGCCAATGTGAGCGACCAATGCAAAGCAGGTGTCCCAGTACAATTAATTCAAGAAGCCGACGGCTCCTTTTCGCTGGAGGTCGCCTTTCCGCCGGAAAGAAACCAATCGGTTCAGGACAACAATGTGTCTCTCGCCTCGTTCCTCGATCCGCCTCGACAATGCGATAGCTGAGTCGGTTCGTCTCAGGAGTTGAGCGATCCCACTTCGGCTGACGCGCTCGAATTATTGGCGAAATTCACCGCGAACGCTTTTCGCAAAGTGGTTCCCATCGCAAGATTCCTTGCCAACTGCCCACGTTTCGTACCACCCTCAATCGCATCGCGGCCGACCGATGGGACATGTAGCAGCGATCGGGTTACCACTTCCAAGAAGATCGCAATTGATCATTCACCACGGCACCTTCGGGCCAATGCCCCGCGAATAACGAAACGATGCACTGGGCACTCTCAATCGCCATATCACGCATCGCAAGCTGCTCGCCGCCGGCCGAATGCGGTGTGAGCACCACGTTTTCAAGCTCAAATAAAGGGTTGTCGGACGCGGGAGGCTCAGCCTCGTAAACATCCAACCCCGCGGCCTGAATCTGGCCCCGCCGCAACGCATCGATCAGATCGGTTTCATTAACAATCGGTCCTCTCGCTGTATTGATCAGGATGGCGGTCGGCTTCATTCGATTCAACAGCGTTTGATCAACGACGCCGCGCGTGGCCTCAATATCTGGACAGTGAATACTCAGCACATCGCACCGTTCGGCCAACGTGATTAGATCGACCAATTCAATATTATGGGACCTGGCATAGTCGCCGCAGGCAAAGGGATCGTGTGCGATCACCGTCATGCCAAATGCTTGGGCTCGATTTGCCATGCTTTTTCCTGTTCGGCCCATCCCAAGGAGTCCAATCGTCTTTCCGCGAATGGGCTGCGTCAGTTCGCGTGGCCATTGCCCCGCCCGCGTGTCACGATCCCCCGTGACGACTCGTTTTGAAATTGCGAACAACAGCGCAAAAGCATGTTCCGCAACGGCTGCGTGATTCGCCGTAGGAGTGATTGTCAGTAAGACATCGTGCCGAGTGGCAGCAGCGACATCAATTCGGTCGTACCCGACACCTGTCCGCGCAATCACACGCAAGCTTGGAACCGCTGAAAACGTTTCGGCGGTCATGTATTCGGCACCCGCAAGCACCGCATGGACACCGTGCAATTCCTCAATAGTTTCCTCGTATCCACAGACGCCTCGACCGAGCTTATGGTTTTTCGGAAAGACAATCTCAAATCCAGCTTGACTCAAGATTTCAGTGTGCGGACCTGTCTGGTCACGCAAAATTTCCGTAGAGATCAAGACGCGTGGCATGCTTCACCTTCGTCAACGTGATTGAAAGAAAGCTGAATGATGGATTGCGGCCATTCATGAAACCACAGTCATGAAACCACAGTCAATCGCGGAGAGGATTGGTCAAATATAACGAATCTGCCTACCACAACCTACGCGAAAGTATGGGTGATTGCCCCGACTTTCCAGGACGACTTGCCTCCATTCGAGGACGAAACTCACGGAACAAGCGCCCCAGGCGAAGCGAAGCCGTTGAAAGGCCAATCCCCCGTCAAAAACCGAAAGGCGGGTCGCTTCCACGGAAACATCGATCGCTCAGCGAGGCAATTGCTTGACGAACGACGATTGTGAAACATGCTAGACTACCGACCGCAATCAACTGTTTGCGGCCAAACAGGCTATTATCACCCGTTGTTTGGCTTTTCAGCAGACGGGTAGCCGAAGGGAAACTTTTCGTGCCACGACCCTGTTCGCTAATAAGATCAAGGATTTCGGCCGCTTGCGCCAGCGGGCTCTTGTTGGTTTTTGGTTGCCAATCGGAAGAACCGCAGGCGCCAAAGCCCATCGCAACAGCGTTCGAGACCAGCAAGGAAGTTCCGAGCGCCCTCCCGCTGCCTATCTCATCCATAAAGAATCGCCCGATTGAAGTGGTGCACACCGGATACGTTGGGTCAGATGCCTGCCTCGAATGTCATCTTGATGAACATGCATCTTGGCAAGCTTCCTACCATCGCACGATGACGCAAGTCGTGAGTCCAGAAACCGTCTCAGGTCGCTTCGAGGGGCAACAGCTCAGTTTTTACGGATGGAAGTTCAAACCTGAACGCCAGGGTGAGGACTTTTGCATGGAGATACGAGGCAGCGACGACACCCTCCATTTCGAGCGAAAATTCGTGATGACTACCGGCAGCCATCACATGCAAAAATACTGGTACTCGACCGGTAACACACGCGAACTTGGAATGTCACCGTTAGTTTTTTTAATTGAGGCGGGCATTTGGGTTCCCGAACAGACCGCCTTTCTACGCCCCAGCAAGGCGGGCCTTCCGATTCGCGAGGGGGATTGGAACAAGGGCTGCAATCAGTGCCATGCGACCGGCTCACAGCCTCGTCTGTTAGGTCCGAACAACATCGACACTCAAGTTGCCGAGTTTGGTATTTCCTGCGAAGCGTGCCACGGCCCCGGACAACAGCACGTCCACGCACGGCAACAAAACGAATTTGCAGCTGAAAACAACCCATCGACCGACTCAATCGTGAACCCCAGAACACTTTCCGCCAGCAAATCTGCTGATGTCTGTGGCCAGTGCCATGGAGCCTGGGTCATGAAGCCGGGAGGACATTGGTCACAAACGGGACACCGCTTTCGGCCAGGGGATGACTTAGCAACAACGCGACATTATTTGCTGGGAATCCAAGATAAACAACGCTGGAAACAAGTCCACGCTGAAGACAGTTTCTGGTCAGACGGTGAAATTCGCGTAGCCGGTCGTGAGTACAACGGCTTACTGGCCTCCCCCTGTTTTTCGAAAGCGAAAAGCGATCATCAAGCGATGACCTGCTTATCTTGCCACGACCTCCATGCGGCCACCACTGCCCCTTCGAAAGATTGGGCCAATGATCAATTAGCAACTGGGATGAATGGAAATGAAGCCTGCTTTCAGTGCCACGAAAATTACCGCAACCAGCTAACTGACCATACCCATCACCTCCCGGACTCAAGTGGCAGTCTTTGCTATAACTGCCACATGCCACACACGAGTTATGGATTGTTAAAGGCGGTTCGCAGCCATACAATCACCAGCCCTTCGATTGCAACAAGCCTCGCCACGGGACGTCCCAATGCCTGTAATCAATGCCACCTCGATCAGACATCAAAGTGGGCAGCGGAACAACTCAACAAATGGTACGGGCATGAAATCCCTCCACTCAAGCAATCAGAGCAAGTCCTTGCAGCCTCGGTCTTATGGACTCTAAAGGGCGACGCCGGACAGCGGGCCCTGATGGCTTGGAGCATGGGCTGGGACCAAGCCCGCGCAATTTCCGGATCGAACTGGATGATCTTTTACCTCGCTGACCTCATGTTTGACGATTACGACGCGATTCGTTACATCGCATCACGATCCCTCAAGCAAATCCCCGGCTATGAATCGTTACAATACGATCACATGCATCCTAATCGCCAACGAGATCGCGTCATGAATGAACTCATCTCGCGATGGCAAGCAACCGTCACAACCCCCCCCCCCGATCCCCGCGATTGCTATTCGACAAGTCGGGAACTATCCGCATGGATATTTTCCATCAGCTTCGCGCGCTTCGTGACCACCGAGACGTCGTCATTATCGAGTGAACCGGTCCCACGAACCACAACCTTTCCAGCCGCCGAACCTAAGCTCCGCCGGTCGAAAATGGGACACAAAGATCGATCCAGGACGACGCGTGTTACAAAACGTTACAAAATCAGGTAAAAACATCACAGATTATTTCCAGACATCCGACTAGAATTGTCGAATCATGAGGTCATCTGAAAATTTTCGATTCCAGGCATGAAATGGATAGCGAGCAACGTTTATGTCGACTGAGATCCGACCAGACAAGGAAACAACACGGGCGGCTGAAGACCATCCCTTTCATCGGAGCGATCGTAAAACAAGTCGACAAGCAGGAAAAACCAGTTCCAAGCCATCCAAATTTCTTCTGACCCTAGGCGGCTTGGCTTTGCTCTCTCTCATCGGCCTGATCGCCCTTAATTCAGGAAGTCGCAAGAGTTCGAAGCAAGTGCTAACCCACAAGATCACACGCGGCGATTTGGTCGTCAGCGTGACGGAAGATGGAACTTTGGAGAGTTCCAACAATAAAGAAATCAAATGTAAGGTCAAAGGCGGAAGCACTGTCTTATCGGTGGTGGAAAGTGGAACCCTTGTCAAAGCGGGTGACGAACTTGTCAGAATGGACACTTCGGCCATCGAAGACAACATCAGCTCTCAACAGATCCTCTACGAAAATTCACTCGCCAACAAAACGACAACTGAGAGTGATGTGGAAGTTGCCAAGATCGGCATCACCGAATACTTAGAAGGGGTTTACGAGCAGGATCGTAAAACGATTGAAAATGAGATTTACACGAAGGAACAAGACTTAAAACGTGCAGAATTATCCTTTCAGTCAATCAAGCGTTCTGTCGCCCGAGGCCTGGTCTCGCAACTGCAACTGCAGGGTGAAGCATTTAGCGTGAATGCAGCGAGAAAGGATCTTGAACTTTCACGCAAAAAATTGGATGTGCTTGATAATTACACGAAATCAAAGACGCTGATCGGTCTTCGCAGCGTGCTGAAAGCCACGGAAGCACGATATGCGTCAGACACGGAGGCGCTCAAACTCGAAGAGGCCAGACTTAAGCGAGCCAAAGACCAATTGAAGAACTGTGTGATTCGGGCAGAGTCCGATGGGATGGTCATCTACCCATCGGCTGCCGAATGGAAAGAACAGCCTGATATCGAAGAAGGCGCCACGGTTCGTGAAGATCAAATTTTATTGATCATGCCCGACTTAAAACAAATGCAAGTCAAAGTCGGGATCCACGAGTCAAAGGTTGATCGATTGAAAATCGGCATGAGGTCGCAGATCAGTATGCAAGATCGAACCATCGCTGGAGAAATTGCCTCGATCGCTTCAATCACAAAACCAACGGGCTGGTGGAATGGAAATGTAGTTAAGTACGACACCGTAATCCAGCTTAACAACCAAGATGGACTGAAGCCCGGCATGAGCGTTGCGGTGGAAGTTTTTCTGGCAGAATATCGGGACGTCTTGACGGTGCCTGTCGCTGCCGTGATCCAACACAATCGAGAGTTCAGTTGTTGGGTAGAAACGCAGAACGGTATTGTCGAACGCAAATTGCAGCTTGGCGACAGCAATGAACGATTTATTGTTGTCGAAAGCGGCTTACAGGAGGGCGATCGAGTCGTCCTGAATCCGATTGACTTTGTGACTGAAGCCCAAACCAAAGCGTTACAACCCTCGAATCAGAACCGTTCCGATCAAAACACCCCACCGACACCCAATTCGAAAGCGGCTGATCGACCAACGGGAAAAAAAGCCGCTGCAAAAAAGTCCGCTCCCCCTAAAGCCAAGCTATCAAAAGGTGCGGAGCTGCTCAAAATGGGTGATAAGAACGGTGACGGTGTGCTCACCAAAGACGAATTCGACGAAAAAACCAAACCCTATTTTGAGTCGATCGACACCGATAGCAACGGTGAGGTGAATGCAGCCGAAATCGATGCGAGTCTCAAACGAGCAAGCCAGGGCGCTGGAACGAAGTAGAGAATTCAGCGAGCCGGATCCATTTTGATCTACCGCTTGAGAAAAGTGCAAGGTGACGACGTTTGAAGGTTTCCTATTATCAAATGCTGAAATTAGGCACCAAGAGCCTGATGCTGCAAAAACTGCGAGCAGGTCTCGCTGCACTGGGAATCTTCATTGGTACAACAACCGTCATCTGGCTGGTCGCGATGGGGGAAGGGGTCAGTCACCAGGCGCAACAACAAATCAAGGAACTCGGGGCAACCAATATCATCGTTCGAAGTGTCAAGCCAAATTCGAACGACCAGACCGGTGACAATGATCGCGTCACTCGATATGGCTTATTGCGGGCTGATTACGATCGCATGCTGACGAATATTCCCAGCATTCAACGCTCCGTGCCGATGAGAGAGTTAAGACGTGAAATCCGCGTCAAGGACCACAATGCCGATGCCAAACTGGTCGGCTGCTCAAAGGATTACCTGGAACTGAACCAACTTGCAGTAGCGAGGGGGCGGTGGTTCAGCAGTCGTGACAATAGCGAGAATGTAATCGTGCTGGCCGATGGGACTGCAAAAGCGTTGTTCCCGTTTCAAGACCCTATCGGTAAACCCGTCTGGGTTGGCGAGGATCTGTACGTCGTAATCGGACAAACCAAAGCTCGCTTGGCATCCGCTGCGATTGGCGGCAGCCTCGAATCGCGAGATTACAATCTGGATGCTTATATTCCGCTCGAGACGCTTCGCCGCCGAGTTGGCGACTTCATCATGGAACGTCGCCCGGGTAGCTTTACCGGAGAAATCGTCGAATTGAGCCAGATCACGCTCACCGTCAACGACATTAGCAAGGTCGATGTCACGGCTCGGATTGTTGAGTCGCTGTTGAAGAAATATCACGAGCAGGAAGACTATGCGGTAATTGTTCCCAAAGAACTCTTGCGACAAGCCGAGCGTACACGTGCGATGTTCAACGTACTCTTGGTTGTGATTGCCGGGATCTCCCTCGCCGTCGGCGGCATTGGCATCATGAACATCATGCTGGCCACGGTAACGGAACGTACCCGAGAAATCGGCGTGCGCCGTGCCTTAGGAGCCAAAAGACAACACATCATCCAACAGTTTCTTACGGAAACCATTGTGCTGACAAGCGTCGGTGGACTCCTCGGCGTATTCTTTGGATTGATGTGTGGCGTAATCTTTGACGCCGTCAAATGGATCACCAATTCTTTTGCCCCAGATGCTCTGCCTCCGATTGTGCAGTCTCTGGAACCTCGCATCGCTCCCTGGTCCGTGGCACTGGCTTTCCTAATCTCGATCGGTGTCGGCATCCTCTTCGGTGTCTATCCCGCACGCCAAGCGGCCTATATGGATCCCATCGAAGCCTTACGGCACGAATAAAGAATTTTTCAGCGGTTAGCTCTCTTTCTTCCGTACTCGTCAGAATTCAGAGTATTTGTTCGAGCCAGCTTTTTTTCGCGGCTTCAACCTCAATCAGCCAAGTTCAACGGGTGCGCAGGAATTAAGTCGAATGAGACATGATAAGCTATCCGACGTATCGACGACGTATCGACGACGTACGCTGCGGCAGGCTGTCACGCCACGCAAGCACCAACCTGGCCTACAATCGACAGAAAAGCGAAAAGCGGCTTTTAAAAAAAAGGAGCCAGGAAAAATTCCGCCTGGCTTCTTATCGATTGCAAATGAGGCTGCGAATCAAACAGATCTAATTCAGCTTTCGACGAGCGAAAAGTGCGACAACACCCCACAGCATGAGTAGCGAACTGGAAGGTTCTGGAACGGCCGCAGCGGGTCGTTTTCCCTGCTCGTATCCGCCATCGGTGAAGGCAAAGACAAAATCACTAGAATTGAACTCTTTGTCACCATTCCAATCTCCACTGACCCATGTGGAATTCCCGACGACCGCATCTTCATATTCACCGGCTGTGAATACGGAAACAAAATCGCTGGAATTGAAGACCCCGTCGCAGTTGGAATCTCCCACCCAGGTATTCATTTCGTTGTGGATATAGTCAAGGCGGGCTTGTGGATCCGTGATCCCATCGATGACTTCCTTGGGGTCATTGGGCCCGCCGAAAATAATCTCACCCGTTCCACCATGTGCCAAGCGGCCGGCCCCATCGATCACGTAGTCGTAATCATCCGGTGAATAGTCCGCAATGGTATCGCCGTCTTCGAGTGCAAATGCGTCGAATTCAAGCGGTCGAGCTCGATTGGCCCACCAATACTGGATCTCGAGGTCTTCACCATCATCGTCATCCATACCAATATTGAAACCAATTCGATCCCCGATCTCGATAGGACCGCCCCCGTCGGGGTCCTCAAATTGGCTTTTGTGAAATTTCGTTTCCATCGCCCAACCCGTATCCGTTTCTTCACCGAAGCCGTAAATCTGGCCATCCGGTCCCCATTCCCAATCAACCTCATTCGCCCAACCAGGTGAAGATTCTTCGAGGTCATCATCCCAGCGCGAGAATCGACCTTCGTAATTCACATAGTTGTGTCCACCGTAATCGTTGAAGAACTCGGTCCTCTTGTCTGTGTTGACATTCGCTCGACTGTTATTCGCATCGACAACAATCTCGATCGCGTCGTCCTTCCAAAACTGACCATTTTCGTTATCGCTGTAAACGGCGTCGTCTTTCACTTCCACACCGACGTAGAGGAAGTCCGTGTCGTGTGCCAAGTAAAAAGTAAACTCACTGTCATCTGCACCTTGCCAATCCTTATTGATGGCATAACCCAGGATCCACGCATTTCCAACGCTTCCATCAGGCGAACCAGGAGAGACGGTTCGACCTTCAAAAGATCCATACTCAGCAGACGAAGAGGATCCGTCCAACTGGATCGATCCATCAGCAACTAAAGGGACCGTTAAAGTCGTCAAGTCAATATCGGACCATGCCCCCTCTTCTGACTCATCGAAATCAAAGATATCAAAAACCTCAGCATAGGATGCCTGACCACAACAGCACAAAATTGACAAAAGCAAAACACAACGGCGTCCGCTATCCATTTGATGTTTCCTTGAATTAAAATCTCACGTGACCGGCAAATAGCATCTGACGAAAATGTTCTAGCAAACTCATATCCGAATTGCGAGTTTTTTCTTACCGACGACGCCAAGGTGCCGAAGATCACGCAACAAGCTGCCAGCATTGAACAACTGATCGCTGGAGAATCCCGTTTTCCAAAGCTGCAGTGAAAGTAATCCAACACACCGTTGCAACGACGATTCGCAGGTACGAATGCCTTTTTGCAATGCTGCGAGGGGTTCCATCGTTGCTAGAACAAGCGGTACAAATGAATTGACGCGAGCACAAAAAGCCGACGTTATTTGCCTTCATTCCTACGCTTGGTTATCGTGGATTAGACCGATCGTGATGCACCTGCCAAACATCAAGTCAGAAAGCAGCTTGAGGATTGAGTCGCATGCAAGCATTTCTGAATCCTAGAATCGACTTCTTGTTTCTGCGTTACTTCGGGATCGCCATTGCAATGTGCGGGTGGTTGAAGACTCCAACCGCCGAGGGGACTCCCGTCACCTTAAGCGTCTCATCCCATCCCCTAGCAATCGGCGCCACTTTATTTTACGACCCGAGCAACGGATATTTACGAGCTCGATCAGCAGGAGCCGATTTCACGACGCTCGAGTTGCACTCCTTAAGTGCTCAATTCATTCCCGCGGGTAGCACGCCGGCCATGTCCCCCTTTGATCTTGCGTTGCCAGAAAAGCTATTTCGTCTGCGCGTCGATGGGATCACGGAAATCGAGTTTGGACAAGTCATGCCTCCTGACTTAGGCCCCCGACAGGTCATTGACGATCTGCTGATTGATGGCTCCTTTCTTGGAGGCGGCGACCTGCAATCTCGCGGTAACGGCCCCTATCTATTAATCGTCCCAGAGCCTGCCAGCGGCGCCATCGTCCTTATGGGCATGCTGGGAACGCTTGCGTTTCGGCAGGCGGAAAACGGAAGAAAAAGGAATCCGTAGAATTACGTCAGTCCCTTCACGGGAACAGGACGTCGATGTTCGCCTTCTCCTTGAATCGTCACATAGGTAACTTCAGCCTGTGTCACTAGTCGCGTACCCTGCAGACGTTTTGTTTCGACCGTGACGTGCATGGTGATGGAGGTTCGTCCGATACGGCGCAGCTTCGTCCAAAAACTTACCGTATCCCCCACTAACACAGGCTCATGAAATTCGACACCTTCCATCGCTACTGTAACGAGAGTCTGAGGTGGATACTCTTTTTTCTGAATTACGTCGCGAGCCCCCACCGCCCCGGCTTGATCGATGTAACTCATAATCACGCCACCAAAGATCGTCCCGTAGGGATTCGTATCTCGAGGCATCATCACGACTTTGACGGCAAGATATCTTGATTCAGTCATAGCGTTTTCCTTTGCTCCTTGTATACTCGGGGCACACCCCAAGCCATTCCACTGGAGGCACGAGATGCGAAAGCTTCCCCCCACCCTTGTTTTGCTTGTTCTGACTGTCAGTTTCGTTTCCGTTGCGGTTGCAGGCAAGTCGGACGGTCATCTCGACCTCTACTGGGTTGATGTCGAAGGCGGTGCCGCCACGCTTATCGTAACACCTCAGGACGAATGCGTATTGATCGACACAGGCAACCCGGGCCTGAGAGATTCCACAAGAGTTTCGAAGGTCGTGGGTAAAATCGCCGGCCTCCAAGCAATCGATCATTTAATCGTCACTCATTACCATCGTGATCATTACGGCGGAGCTGAAGTGCTTTCGTCGATGCTGCCCATCAAAAAGGTTTATGACAACGGCGTATTTGCCGGCATGCCGGATAATCCGGGAAAAGCTTATTTCAATTTCCGCTGTGACGAACGACATGTCATTCAACCGGGCGAGGCAATCGACCTGAAGCAAGCCGCTACCAAGACGACCGCACCGAAAGTGGAAATGGTGTGCTTGGGCGCTCGCAAGTCATTCGTCGATCCGACAAAAGTCGACGCCGCCCGCAATGAAAAGATGAAGAAACTCCATCGTGATAAAGACCGAGACGGCTCGGACAATGCCAACAGTATCGTCATGCTAGTTCGCTTTGGGCCATTTGAATTCTTTGACGGGGGGGATGTCACCTGGAACCAGGAAAAACAAATTGTTTATCCCTTCAATCTTCCGGGAGAGGTTGATGTCTATCAAGTCACCCACCACGGATTAGACAGTAGCAACAATCCAATTCTACTTTCATCACTGAAGCCGCGGGTGGCTATCATGAATAATGGACACACCAAGGGATGTATGCCCGAAGTGTTTGCAAATTTGAAAGCCACCCCTTCCATTGAAGCCATTTATCAGGTCCATAAGAACTTGCGCCCCGACGGTGTCGTGAACAACGTACCCGATGACTTTATCGCCAATCATCAAGACAGCAAAAATTGCCAAGGCCATTACATCAAGTTGTCTGTCGAACCGGACGGCGCTCACTACACGGTCGCGATCCCAGCGCACAACATCCAGCGTCGTTACAAAACGAAGTGATCCTATGAATACCCCATCGCTTGATCAAGTTAAGCAAGTCTTCGAACAGTGGTCGCTTTACGACGCGATCATTCAACACAACTACATGCGACACGCTGAATTGGTGGATCGGTTAAAGCAGTCCGTCAATGACCTACCCAAACCATTCGACATTCTCGATCTGGGCTGCGGCGACAGCTGGATCTCGGAACATATTTTCCCCTCGGAAATGGTCCACCATTACCACGGAATCGACCTTTCAGAAGCCGCCTTAAATAAAGCAGACAGTCAGTTAGCAGCTTGGCGCGGTCGAACCCAATTCACCTGTGGTGACATCAATACTTTCTTATCAGAAGCCGCAACCGAATCATGTTCGATCATCTTGATGAGTTATTCACTCCACCATCTCAGCAGTGAACAAAAACGACAGGTCTTTCACAGCGCCCATCGCGTTCTTCGTCAGGATGGACATTTGCTCTGGATCGATCTATTCAGACAAGACCAGGAAGATCGAGACACCTATTTGCACCGTCTTTGCAATCACATCCGTACCGATTGGACCGCATTAACTCCCGAGCAAAATCGTCAGGCGGTCGATCACGTAAACGCGTCCGATTTCCCGGAAAGCGAAGGCTGGATGCAAACCGAAACGAAACAGGCCGGCCTATCTCTCAGCCGCTGTATTTACCAAGACGTTTACTTCGGCGCTTGGGACTACCAAAAATCAGCATCGGAAACCTAGCGCGTCGCTCAACATGTTAAAAATCCCCATTGCTTAGGATGCAACAAGTCGTACAGCCTAAGAGACAAGCGTCATTTTCCAACAGCGATGAATTCGTTGATTGCGAAAGTCGGGTGGAATCGTTTGCTTGGTAATCTCACGTATCTGGAAATCCGCAAGTTCCGTATCAGCCAACTTAAAACGTCGAAAGTTAGTCGAAAAGAAGATCACACCTTGCGGAGACATGCGGCGTTTGACCTCGTGCAGAAGCGAGATATGGTCACGTTGCACTTCCCAATCTTGTTGATGATCTTTGCTATTGGAAAAAGTGGGAGGATCCACAACGGCCAAATCGAACTGACTATCGCCAGGTAAACACCGCAAGTAATCAATTGCGTCTGAGCGTACAAATCGCTGCTTCGGTCCCATCAGATTGTTCAACCTTAGATTTTCTTCTGCCCATTTCAGATAGGTATTGGATGAGTCAACGGTGACGCTCGAGTTGGCTCCACCCGCGATCGCGTAAGCGGTGAAACTGCCCGTATAGCCAAACAAATTCAGGAAACGGCAATTTCCCGCGCATTGCCGCACCAACTCTCGTGTCTGCCGATGATCCAAGAAGAGGCCCGTGTCCAGATAATCAGAAAGATTCACGCGAAACTTCAACCCGCCTTCATTTACGACTAGTGTTCGACCTTCCGAACTGCTCCGCTCGTACTGCGAACGACCACGTTGACGATCATGATATTTCATGTGGACATTCGACAAATCAACGTCGGTCACTTCGGCAGCCGTCTTGACCATCAAATCAAGCCAATCCGCGTGCTGGGCAACCGTTCGTTCATGTGGCCTGGCAAATTCTGCAATATGCAAATTGTCCTCATAGCGGTCGACAACCAATGGAACCTCTGGAACATCACGTTCGTAAAGACGATAGCAAGTGATCCCTCGACCTGGCCAACGTCGAAGGTGGCGGGCTCGTTTCATTAAACGATTCCGAAACTCAGTTGCCTGCCGCATTGCGGTTTGATCGACGCCACCGAAAACAGGCTCGATCGCAGACTTTGGCTTTTGGGGCTGGTCCATTTCCGTCGAATGGCCCGTCGAATGGCCCGTCGGATCCGGACCATGAAATTGGTAGTACTGACATTCGATGCGACCATTGTAAAGTTTTCGACGACGATCCGCCTGCTGACCAATAACGCGTTCGAAATCGACCAACGACGTGAGCACAAAATGCGACCAAGTCGGTAAACGCCGAAGCACCAGGGGAAAAGTCTTATAGAGCGGAAGCACTTCTTTACGATCACCAAGCCGACGTCCGTAAGGCGGATTACAGATCGTACAACCATACTTTCGTTTACTGGTCAAATCTTCAAACTTGATCTGCTGGAAGTGAATATCGTCTTCCACCCCTGCCGCCGCCGCATGGTTACGAGCCAGTTTCAGGTCTCGCCAACTGGCGTCAGTTCCCAGAATTCGTTCCTCAAGTTTCGGTAGAATCTGATCTTGGGCTTCATCGCGAGCTGCCTTCCAAACATCACTACTTACCATCGGCCATGATTCCGACACAAAAGAACGTTTCAGCCCAGGCGCTATCCGGCGACCAATCATGGCGGCTTCGATGGGAATCGTCCCTGTCCCACAAAAGGGATCAATCAACGGTCGATCCGGCTTCCAGAAACTTAAATTCACCAGCGCTGCCGCAAGCGTTTCACGTAACGGGGCAGGCCCAGTCGACGGACGGTATCCACGTTTGTGTAAACCAGAGCCCGTCGTATCAATCGACAAAGTCGCCATGTTATCTAGTAACGCAACTTCCACGGCATAGGTAGGCCCCGTTTCTGGCAATGTCGACAGTTGGTGGGCCGCTAATAGCTTATTTACAATCGCCTTCTTCACCATCCTCTGGCAAGCAGGAACACTCGACAGCTGTGACTTAACTGACTTGCCGTTTACAGGGAAAGCCCCGTCTTTGGATATCCACTCATGCCAGGGTAAGGCATTCGTCTGATCAAACAGCTCTCCAAAGTCATTCGCCTCAAAGCGACCGAGACAAATCAAAATTCGCTCGGCACATCTCAAAAACAAATTGGCGCGGCAGATCGCCTGGAAATCACCGGAAAACTGAATACGACCGGGATGCAATGTCCGGGGATCGTAACCGAGCTGTTTTAATTCTCGCTTGACGATTGCCTCTAATCCAAAGGCACAAGTTGCAATCAGGTCGACGGTCTGCATTTCCACTAGTTCCCTACCGATTCTCTACCGAAATCTTACCCAACCGTTTTTCGCCATTTCTCAAAATCCCACCCGGGAACGATGCTCTCGCTTACCGGTGATTGAATGGGCCGGGCCACCGATCCTGTTGTCAGGACGAGTTGCCAGGTTTCGCTGAAAAATCAGTCGGGGACGTCTACTTTTGATATCATACTTCTCTTATTTTCCATCGAAGTCGGATCACCGCAAGCACGGCATGAAACAACCCACTGTGCTAAACAACCCTTGCGTCGGGTCTGATCGCACTCACGAAAGAGAAAAAGAATGCAGGCTATTCCCTCCATACCGATACGAGCCATGTTGTTTGCCATCGGTCTAACCTGGATGTTTCCGGCCGTTTCACCGGCAGAAAAGCCCGACGCAGGCCCAATCCGAGCCGTCGTCACTCGAGCCAAATCCAGCATCACCGTCGACGGCAATTTGAAGGAATTCAAGCACGCGATCTGCACTCCTGTCGAATTTTTCCATCCCGATTTTAAAAATCGAGCAGCTCAATTTCTTTATCTTTGGGATGACGAAGCCTTCTACGTGGGCCTCCGTACATTGGATGAAAAGATGTTTTCACCCGTTGCCCCACTCTGGGAGGGCGATGCGGTCGAGTGGTATTTCGACACCCGGCGAGACGATTCGTTCTTGAATCAAAAATGGGGTAAGGGCTCGGTGCATTGCTTCTGGACTCCCATGAAACAAGATCAGCTCAACCCACGTTTTTGTCTTCGTCCTGGCTACCTTGATGCAATCCCAAAAACGGGGATCGAAGTCGCGGCTCGAACTTGGAAACATGGACTGGAAGTCGAGTTCAAGCTCCCCTGGGTTAACTTTCCCAAATTCGCGGCCAAAACTGGCGAAGTCATTGGCATTGACGCCGAACTCTCATACAGCGATGGCGGGCCGCGTTCCTACCGAAGCTTCGTCTTCGGCAGTCCACTTTCTGTACAGCAACCAGGAAACCTTGCCCGCGTCCGACTGATTGATGAATTCCGTGCTGAGGACTGGAAAACTTGCGCCGCAGTAATGATGCCCATTCGCATTGATACGGCTTGGTCACAGCCACAAAAACCTCAGGTCCAAGCTCGCATTGCCATGCCTCCCAATCACATGCAGGACATCGGAAAAGTAAGCTTCCAATTGTTCAATTTGCAGGGAAAGCTGCTGGGAGAATTCAGCGCGGAAGAAACCGAAACGATGCAAACCGAGGGAAACTTTGTTCGGCAGCTGGCTCAATGGCCGGCTGACTTCGCCGCCCCAGGAACCTACAACGTCGTTGCAGTGATTCACGATTCGGCGGGTGCAGAGATCGCTCGCGTAGCTCCACGATTTGTGAGTGTAAACTTGAATCAAGGTTATTAGTCGCTGCTGACCGTCCAGCCTGCGACAAACAACAGCCTCCTGACTGGGAAATCCACCCGAATCGCCATCTCACTTGATTCGCTCATCAAACCATTCGGCTTGGCGATAGAATCGGGAGGTCGTTGCAACGTACCATCGACTTGACGCGTCGCTGCAAAAAGCGGCGAGTTGTCAATGATGTCTCACAGTGCACGCCACGAAATTCGGTTCGTGATGTCATCTGCTTCTAAGTTGAAACACCGACCGACGATCTCGCATCGTCGACGCAAATTTCCTGAATAGATCGTCAATCGGAAGTTACGGATGTTATTCTGGACCACGGGTCCGGCAGATGTCGTTTGAGATTCGCACGGGAGCGTTGCGCGATGCTCCACGACCCATTCGAGCACGATTCCCTGACCCTTGCCGCTAACCACAGCTATGAGCAATGAATTCCTACCCGGTCGCAGTTTCCCCCTGGGAGCGACGGTTTATCCCACGGGCGCCAATTTCTCGGTCTACTCCAAGAATGCCAACTCACTTGAACTGCTATTCTTCGATCAGGCCGATGATGCGAAACCGTCACGTCGCATCCAGCTTCTCCCTAATCGACATCACCAGACATTTCATTATTGGCACGTTTTCGTACCAGGAATTACGGCAGGACAAATCTATGCCTATCGAGTCGATGGACCTTTCGCCCCAGAAGAAGGCCTTCGATTCGACAACACAAAACTGCTTCTCGACCCCTATGGACGCGGTGTTGCAGTCCCTGACAACTACGATCGATTAGCGGCCACGAGGGCCGAAGAAAACACGGCGACCGCCATGAAGAGCGTGGTTACGGATCCGTCTGCCTATGATTGGGAAGGCGACCAACCACTGAACACTCGATTTGCAAAAACAGTGATTTACGAAATGCATGTCGCTGCCTTCACCGCCCACCCCAATTCCGGCGTGGCAGCCAATCGACGTGGTACTTATGCCGGATTGATCGAAAAGATCCCCTACCTACAACAATTAGGAGTAACGGCTGTCGAACTGTTGCCCATCTTTCAATTCGACCCACAGGAAGCCCCGGATGGGCTGGTCAACTACTGGGGTTATAACCCGGTTTCATTTTTTGCTCCGCATGCGGGCTACAGCAGCTCCAACCATCCTTTACGCGCGATTAACGAGTTTCGCGACATGGTCAAAGCTCTACATCGATCCGGAATCGAAGTCATCCTGGACGTCGTCTACAACCACACCGCAGAGGGCAATGAATTCGGACCCACCTTTTGTTTCCGAGGTTTTGAAAACGACGCCTACTACATTCTGTCTCAAACACGTGACACCTACATGAACTATAGCGGCACGGGCAATTCGTTAAATGCGAACCATTCGATCGTGCGACGTCTAATTCTGGACAGCTTGCGTTACTGGGTCACCGAGATGCACGTAGACGGTTTCCGTTTCGATCTTGCATCCGTACTTTCTCGAAATATCAAAGGAAAGCCGGTCGCCAACCCGCCAATCTTGTGGGACATTGAAACCGACCCGATTCTGAGTGGAACGAAATTGATCGCCGAAGCATGGGATGCCGCGGGCCTGTATCAAGTAGGCAGCTTCTTTGGAGACCACTGGAAAGAATGGAACGGACAATTCCGCGACGACGTTCGACACTTCGTCAAAAGCGATCCCGGATATTCAGGGAAACTGGCCGCACGATTCCTTGCTAGCCCCGATATTTATGCTCACCAACCGCGGGAACCCGAGCGAAGCATCAATTTTGTCACCTGCCACGACGGCTTCACCATGCAGGACCTGGTGTCCTACAACGTGAAGCACAACTTAGCCAACCATGAAAACAATCAAGACGGTCACAATGACAACATCAGCTGGAATTGCGGTGTCGAAGGACCAACTGACGATCCAGAAATCATTCGACGACGTCAACGACAAGTAAAAAATCTCTTCACGATTAATTTGCTGGCGTTGGGAGTTCCCATGTTGCTGATGGGAGACGAGGCGGGGCGTACAAAAAATGGTAACAACAATACCTATTGCCACAACAATGAGTTGAATTGGTTCGATTGGAGCTTGCTGGAAACCAATGCCGATCTTCACCGATTCGTCCGAAGCCTGATTCAGTTTCGGCTGAGCCTGCCGATGCGACAAGGACCAAGACGATCACTCGCGGAACTCTTACAAAAAACCACCATCCAATGGCACGGAGTGCGTCTCGGGCAACCCGATTGGGGCGAGGCGTCGCGTACGCTTTCCTTTACTGTCGAAGGTTCTCGCGAGTGGTTTCATTTGATTCTGAATAGCTACTGGGAACCCCTTAGTTTCCAATTGCCCTCCCCTCCCAATCGATTTACAAACTGGTCTCGAGTGATCGATACTTTCCTTCCGTCGCCCGATGATTTCTGTGACCCAAGACAAGCACCCTCCGTTCGAGACGAAGAATATCTCGTCCATCCACGGTCGGTCATTCTCCTGGTCGCGAATCTCGAGTAATCGACTCAGTGCGGCATCTGTCTCGCGACTGCACGCAACGGGAAGAAGAAGAAAACCTCTGTCCGGTGGCTTTCGATTGCACCTTCTCATTCGTCGCATTTTCAGTACACTCGTCTTGCATGAATACAAAACTCGCCGATCAAGTAACGTCGATCCCACTACGTATTTGGCCCGCTGTGCTACTCCTTTCGAGCCTCTGGTTCGTGCGGACGTTGCCATCGATGATGGATGTCGATACGACCGTCTTCATGGCAAGCGTTTTCGTTCCGCTCATCTGCTCCGTTTTGATTCTCGTTTGGTGGGCCGCATTCAGCCGAGCAACAGCCAAGGAAAAAGCAGTCGGAATCACAGCAACGGCCCTAATCGCCGCAACGGCGATCGCCATCGCCGATAAGTCCATGCAGGGCTTCGGAGTTCTGATGTACGTCGTTCCTGGAGGGATGACAACGGTGACGCTCAGCATGATTCTCGGCCGAAAACTTTCTTCTACAGCCAGAACGACACTGGTCATCCTTGCTGCTCTGATCGGCTTTGGTACTTGGGACCTGGTTCGCAACGATGGCGTTTGGGGGGATTTTCGATCAAGTCGCAGTTGGCGTTGGACTCCTACGTCAGAAGATCTTTTCCTCGCGAGTCTCAAATCGAGGAAGATCTCAACCGATGCCCGTGGGCCTGCACTGGGAACCAGCATTTCGCCATGGCCATCATTTCGAGGAGCTGAACGTAATGGAGTGCAGCCGGAAGTCAGCTTGGCAGAAAACTGGAAATCGACTCCGCCTCGTGAACGCTGGCGATCGCAATGCGGCCCAGGTTGGTCCTCCTTCAGCGTAGCGGGCAATCAATTATTCACACAGGAGCAGCGAGGCACCAATGAAGTCGTTGTTTGCTACGATACCGAAACCGGTCGGGAAATATGGGCCACGGAATACCCGTCGCGTTTCTGGGAAGCCGTTGCAGGACCGGGGCCACGCGCCACACCAACATTTCATGAAGGTAAAGTTTATGCGTTAGGCGCTGAAGGGATAGTTCACCGAATGGATGCCATGAACGGCACTGTCGAGTGGCAAACGGATCTTCGCGATATCCGCCCGAAACCACCGACGTGGGGTTTTTCATCATCTCCGCTGATCTTTGAGGATTTGGTGATTGTCCATGCCGGCGGACCAAGCGGTCAGGGGATTGTCGCATTCGATATTGAATCAGGTCAACAACGTTGGTCGGCGCCCAGTGGTGACCACAGCTATAGTTCGCCCCAACTCATGTCAGTCGGTGGGAATACTCAACTGCTAATGCTCTGTAATGAAGGTTTGACAGCCTATGATCCAACCGACGGAGAAGTAGTCTGGAAACATGAATGGCCTTATGAGGGTTACCGCGTACTCCAGCCTTTAGTAGTGGATAAAAGCAGCGTGCTACTTGGCACGGGCATGGGAACCGGCACGCGTCGTATCGACTTGATTCAGGACGATGAGGGCAATTTCCAAGCTTCAGAACGTTGGACAACACGAGACATAAAGCCTGACTACAACGACTTCGTCGCCCATGACGGATATCTTTATGGCTTCGATAAGAACATCTTCGCTTGTGTCGATCTTAAAACGGGCGAACGGCGTTGGAAAAAGGGAAGATACGGTCACGGCCAAGTGCTCCTATTGCCCAATGCAGAGCAGTTACTCGTATTAAGTGAAAGCGGAGAGCTTGTGCTGCTCAGGACCAATCCGGAGCAACTGGAAGAACTGAGTCAAATCCAAGTCTTGAACAGCAAAACATGGAACCATCCAGTACTTATTGGAAACCGACTCTACGTTCGTAACGGCGAAGAGATAGCCTGTTTTGAAATGCCATTACAGTCTTCCGCAAGCCAGAAAATGCAAGAATAGTTTCAGCCCATTCACGCCAAACTTTCCCCACAATACTTACAGAAACGAGCATTGTAATCATGCCCGCTTCCAGAGCAGGAGCGACAGGCCTGCGTCGAAACATTAAGGGTCTGGCCTCGGATCACCTCAACCGAAAAAATCGCGACTGGAACAATGATCATGCTGTAACCAATCAGCATCGCCAACGCAGCCATGAATTGCCCCAAAACCGTTTGCGGTGCCATATCTCCGTAGCCGACCGTCGTTACCGTCACAATGGCCCAATAAACACTGATCGGGATGTTGGTAAACTTATTCCCGGGGTCAGGATTGTCGGGATCCGGATTTTCGACAACGTAAATCGCAGTTCCCAAGATTAAGACCATCGTAACGACGACCATCAAGAACACAATAATTTTCACCCGAGTCTCAAGAATCGCGGCGACAAGAACTTTAGTTTCTGCAACGTAGGGTCCCATCTTAAATACGTGAAACACCCGCAATAGACGTAGTGACCTCAGCACCATCCAATACTCGGGACCGTGCACGAACAGCGCGAAGTAGCCAGGCACGATCGCCAACAAATCAACAATGCCAAAAAAACTATAAACATATCGCAAGGGTCGGCGGACACACGAAACTCGCAAAATGTATTCAATCGTAAATAGAAGGGTAATACCCACACTCGCGATATCAAGCTGAGTACCCCATCGATCACGAACGGGCTTGATGCTTTCGAGCAGCACCAGGGCAACACTGAACAGAATGGCGACTAGCAAGGCCTCATCGAACAACTTTCCCAACGGTGTGTCTGCCTCAAAAATAATCTCGTGCAGCCACCTGCGCTTGGAACCTGACTCAGTCGACGCCTGATCCCGTTTCGATTTACCACTCATTCCTTGAACTCGCTTACGAAATCCACAACCGGATGTTTGTGTCAACGTCCTATCCTGGCTCAAGCGGGCAAATCATACCAGAGCAACTCGGTAATTGTACTCGGATGCTCTTTGTTCTTACGGCTCAGAGTCGTTTCCGAGCGAAAACTCAAAAACCGAGAATCGGACGAGGTGGGAAAGTCTGGAAAGCTATCGGAACCCAACGTCAAACCCAACGTCAAACCCAACGACCCGGTGGCAGCGAAGAGAGAGGTCGGCGATGCGCAACAAGTGCCCGTCGCGGTGCAGCGTGCCCGCGGCATCCCATCATGGTCGCAAGAACCCTGTTCTGGAGTACGAAACAAAGCTGCAGAGATGTTTGCAACCCAAGAGTCCCGCCACCCACGACTTAAACGCGGTCCAACATCGTCGCAAAGATCCCCAACAGGGCACCGAGTGAAGCACCAACCAAAAAACCAATCGCGGTGGTATTTTCAACTCGCATGTTGGTATTACCCTTACCAAAAATTGCTAAAAGGCCTCCAACCAACGAACCGATCAGGCCACCGGCACCAGCAATCACAAGTACTTTGATTAAATTAGCATCCATGTTTGGAGGATAGCCTGCTTGTCGAATCAGGTAAAGACTCGTAACGAAAACTGTCGTTAGCGTTATTTACCAACATACGGATCACTCAAAATCTCGATCAGCGACCTAGCAGTCCGAGCACACACCTGATCTGCAACCGGCAGTCACTGTGCTATGATTGGATCAAAAGGACGAGTCGAAAATGATCTTGGAAATACTAGCCATTTTATTGCTGTCAATCCACTTGCTATTAGTGAATATTGCCTCGGCAGCGCCTCTGTTCTGCATTTACCTTGAGCGGCAAGTTGAAAACCGAGCAGCTTTGTATTTGGGTAGAAGATTGGCGATTGCCTCAATCATCACCTTAATCAGCGGAATCATCGTGGGCTTGCTACTCGGGTTTCTTTCCTGGGGATTTTCCGACGGCCAATTCGTCAGCATCTTGCCTCGATTCACGTGGAAAATCTCCTGGGGGATCGCAGAAATCTTTTTCTCGTTAGCCTGCATGGCGATCTACATCCGCATGTGGGATCGGAGTGCGGTCCATCGAAAATCAGTATTCCTTCATCGCAGCCTTGCGATTCTGGCATCGACCAATCTTCTGTACCACTTCCCGTCTTTGTTCGGTGCGATGACCTACGTGGCTCGGAACCATGCGCGGTTTGGGGATTCCATCAGCACCGGTGAATTCCGCCGAATCGCCTATTCCAATGACGTCTTGCCAATGACCGTCCATTTCTTGTTCGCATCGATCGCCGTAACGGGAGTCTACGTCATGTGCCAGACCCTTGGAAATAATGCTGATCAAGCAGGAACCACCCTCTCGGAACGCAACCGGATTCGACAAGGTTCCGCCCGCATCGCGTTAGCCGCGACACTATTTCAAATTATTGTTGGCACTTGGCTACTCGTCAAAACAGAACCACTACAGCAGAACCGTCTGCTGGGGGACAATTTATTTGCGACGAGTTCACTCGGCACCTCGGTCTTGCTGACGTTTGTCTTGTGTCACTTTCTCGCGACCGCATCGTTTGGAGAGGATGCACCAGAAAACGTTCGCCGATCAGCGTACGTGATCGTGATCGTGGTAGTCCTGATGACCGCGGCCTTGCGTCAGAGTCGCGGCAGCGATCTAGCGCGCATGGGGAGTGATCAGGGAGCAGCGTGCTCAATCGGTTCTTTACCGTCGGAATCCACCATCCGCACCACGCTGTCGTGCCCGGCAAAGACGACCGTATCACCTGTACGATTACTGCTCACCGCATAGAGAAAATCCTGAGCCTTTCCGATTCCGTCACGGGCTCCTTCGGTGTTACATCGATAGAGAGATTGATCACCACAAGCAGCAAAGAAGCGATTGGTCGATCCTGAAAAGTCTAGCGCCGTCACTTCTTTACCAAAGCCTTGGATCGTCTTGATTTGCGATCCGTTATTGAAATCCCAAACCTTGACCACTTTATCGGCTCCGGCTGTCGCCAGCACCCGTCCATCGGCTTGCCAAGCGACATCGAGAACGTGATGTGTATGCCCCTCAAACGTTTTTGCAAGCTCCCCGGTCTCAACGTCAAATACTTTCATAAATCGGTCAGCTCCGCAGCTAGCCAAGCGTTGACCATCTGGTGAAAACGCGACACCGAAAACAGTATCGCTGTGGGCATCCACCAATTCCTTGACGATCGCCCCATCCTTGACGCTCACAATCTTTAGTTCACCAATACGCGAAGGTTCTCCTCCTCCCACAGCCAGATGGTTACCGTCGGGACTGAAGGCCAAGGCGGTAACACGATCCTGAAAAGGCGAGTCTCCCTCGGGGGAACCGATGACCTGACTGAGTTCCCAACGTGGCAGCAAACTCCACGCTTGCTTGGCCCCGTTCGCATTGATCGAAAAGAGATTTGTTGCATCGACAGAGTGGAGTGCCAATGGTGCCACTTCACCCATTTTAATTTGCTGCTGGAGGCTGCCATCATCTGCCTGACAGACGAACAGACTTCCGTCGGTCGATCCAACGGCAAAATGTGATCCATCGGCCGTCATCACCAAACAGTTGGCTTGCAACTGGAACTCTTGATCGGACTTTTCAGCTGCCTTGAATTCAGCTTCCTTTGTTTTCACAAACTCTTCCGATCCAGTCACTGCGATTTTCAACGGTTCCAGTGCTTGACCGGCATTCGTCAAAGCTGTTTTCGCTCGTTCCAAAGATCGCTTTGAAGATTCCAAGCTACGTTGAGCGGTCACAAGTTCATCAGCCGTTTTCTTGGCATTTTTCGTCGCTTCATCGAGTTTCTTTTTAGACTCTTCCACTGCTTTTGTTGACTTCGCCAGATTCGCAGCCGCTTCCTTGTCATCCTCTTCTGCTTCGGTGGCTTTCGCAGCTTCGACCGCTTTTTGCATTTCTGTTTGCTGATCGACCGCGGTCTGATGTTCTTTTTCAGCAGCCTTCTTTGCCTCTTCGCCCTTGGTAGCTGCCTCCTGCTTTTTCGTTAACTCTTCATTCGTTTTCTTGAGAGTCTCTTCAACCTTTTTGAGATTTTCCTCTTCTTGCTTCTTCCGTTTCTCACCCGCCTCCAAATCTTTTTTGCCATTCTCCACATGCCGCTGTGCGACTTCAAATTCGAATCGATGTCGGCGATGCGTTTCATTCAATCGCAGATTGGTTGTCAAGCTGGCAATTTCGCCGCCGTCACTCAACTTCCAGACTTTCGTCGCCGAATCGTCACCCCCGGTTACACATTTCGAGCCATCGGGAGAGACGGCCAAACAGCTCACCGGTCCGCCATGGTTTAATTGACGCGTTTCTTTGAAATTATTGAGATCCCAAAGACGAACAGAGCCATCTCCACTGGCCGATAGCAAGCCGGCTTGGCCGACGGCGGCAATCGCCGTGACGGGTCCCGTATGGCCTTCAAGTGTCCCGGCCAGCGAGAGCTGCTTGGAATCCGGTTCCCATTGCCAAATCTGTATCGCAGGATCCTCTCCAGCAATCACAATTCGATTGCCGAGCCAAACAATTGCCTTGGCGGGGCCGTTCAATTCAACTTGCCCTAATTCGGCCTGACCATCGAGAGCCGAGATCTTCAACACTTTGCCCTCTGCTGCCGTCGCCAAATGCTGGCTGTCCGGACTGATGGCAACTGCCTGCACCGCAGTGGAGTGCGGCATCCAATCTGCGATTCGTTCATCACCTCGCCAGGCCACCAACTTTCCACTTGTGTCAGCAACCACGGTCAGCATGCCATCCTGACTCACTGCGACCAGTGAGGGAGCTTGCTCAACTAACTGTTGTTCGGAAACCAAAGAAGGCACTCGCTGCCAGATTTTGACCGTCCGAAATCCCCCCGATGCAATTTGGGACCCATCCGGATTGAAGGCAAGCGATTGGACCATATCAAGATGAGCCACGCCAGGTTTCGCCGTCGGTTGCGTTTGCACCAACTCGTCATCCGACAAGCGACCTAGCTCTGCTTGGCCTCGATAGAGAAAGACTTGGTTGGCACGTCCGGCGGCCACAAATTGACCATTCGCCGACATTGCCACCGAATACACGGGATTCACTCCGGGTGGCAACGGTTGCCATTGAATCGATTCCGCCACCGCATCGGCATCCGCCTTGGCACCTTGATCAATCCAGAGCTTGAGCAAGCCGAGCTCTGCGGATGAAAAGTTATCCGCATCCGCATCGTTATCCTCGGGCGGCATGATCGGCTCCGACAAATGTGCCGCCACAGCAAGCATCAAGCTCTCTTTACTGTCGCCGGGAATCACCGCCGGTCCTTCCGCACCCCCTTTGAGTATCGAAGCAGGTGTTTCGAGTACCAAATCACTTTCCGCATCGGTCTGATTGTGACAGGCCAAACATTTCTGACGCAGCACCGGTAAGATTTCGTTCTGGAACGAAACCTCGTCGTCGCGTTCAATGTTTGCAATCTCAATCCCTTCAGCGACCGCGTAGGCGTCACCAACAAGGAACAGAAACGGTGTAAGCAGCAACAGTATTGCATTCCGGCAAGCGGAGTTTTCGCAAGTCATCTTCATGGATTGCTTTCCAACAAGTCCCTATTGGATGTGTAAAACCAAAGAAGTTTCATCTTCAATATTCAGGTCATTAAACTTGAGCTTTGTTTTAATTTGGCAGCGGTGATCTCCCTTTGCCACATCCTTGGGCAAAGCAATTTTGATGACGCCACTCGTCTGATCCTTCGGCAGAATGAGTGGTTCCACGGAAACACCTTTCACGGCATCGGGCAGAGCCATTTCGATTTGAACAGAATCAGCAAAGCCAAACCGTCGAGCGATGGAAATGGGAAGCTCAGCGGTTGCCTCAGGCTGCATGGTCAAATCGCTCGAAGACAAAGTCGTCGTGACCGGCGATTTGTGAATTTCCAGGGTAACCGGTGTCGAATCGACCCAAGCATTCACCTCTTTTACCCCGAGGTTTTTCTTCTGTTCTTCGACGCGTTTGTCAAGCGTTTGTTTATGAGCCTCAGCTCGCTTACGTTTTTCTACAACTGCGTCGCGCAGCTTTTTCACTCGGGGAACATCTTTCCGAGCGAGCTCTAATTGCGTTTGAACCTCTGACAATCGCTGAGAAACTTGCTCCAAGGCGGACTTAGCACTGTTCAACTGCCCAAGCGACTGATTGGCCGCGGCTTGAGCCTGATCCACGATCTGGGCAAGGTCTTGATCACTCCCACTAGAGCTTGCTGCTGCGTGAAATAGCTTCACTTGTTCGGTCGCCGTTTTAGCAGCGGCGACGGCCGCCGCGAGAGCCGAATTCGCTGATTGCTGCACACCATCAAATCGCTTGAGCTGCTCGGCTCGATCCGCGACATGCTTTTCTGCGGTGGCCAATTCGGTTGAATAGCCTTTTTCATCAGTCGCTAGTTTTGCGAGCACTTGCTCGAAATCCTTCCGATCTTGTTCCGCCTGTTCGATCGCAGAGGCGTTTCTGGCATAATCGATTTTGACCTTTCCACGCATAAAAAACGTGTGGGTTCCCAACGGAACTTTCTCACTATTCAGAGCCAACTCCAACTTGCCTTCTTTGGAGTCAGGAGCCAGCTTAAGCTCTTGGGGCTTGATCTCATTGGAGTCAACAATCGCCGCCAATGACAATTCCCCTTTAACGGTCGCTGCCTTATCGTATTCGAGCGGAATTTGAACTTTTGCACCCCGACTCGTCTCAATCAGCCGTTGCCCCATCGTTACGACGATGGGAGCAGGATCATCCGCCGGCACGGCGAGGACAAAATCGTGCATCAACCGAGAAGGAGGGCGGCTGTTTTGGACATCGCCCGTGTCGGCCAGGAGGACGGCAGCGCGGGCCGTTCTTTCCAGCTTTTGGTCGCCAATTTCAGCCTCTCCCACGATCTGAATCGCACCGGTCCATGCTGGCGCGTCCTTTGTCGCGTGGAGCATTAGAATCCCATGATTCTGTGCCGCCTCGATCGCTGAGGTTTCTGCGGTGACTCCAACGGGCAAACCCTCGACGCGCAGCTTAATCGCTCCCGCCATCCCATTGCGCCGGATCGCATCGACATAAACGGACAGGTTTCCTCCACGGCGTAGAGTCGCACTCGCTGCCTCGATTTTTTTGTCATTATCAACCGCTTGTCGCTGCGTCCATGCGATCAGCTGAAAGCTCTCCGTCTGCGGACGAATCTGCAGACGATAATTAAGTCGGGGATCATCGCGTGAACCTCCATAAAGATCACGCACACCCACCCGATAAAATCCATCCTGATCAGCGGTAAAGCTAACCTCAGGATCTTGATGGGCAACATCCAGAGCGCGAGGAAGCTTAAGACGGTAACGGTTTTGATCAAAGCTCGCATCATCCTGGGTCGAGACTTGGCTCACCTGCTCGTCGCCTTTTGCATCCTGCGAGACCTTCTGCACATAAATCTCCGGGTCTGTGGCCAACCCCAGCCGATTACTAATGACACGAATCTGATAACGCTTGCCCTTCTCCACCCGAAAAGCAACCCAATCTTGGTCACGTCGCGGGTAGAACTGTCCCACATATTCAGTCGGAATTTGGACCTCTTGAGCCTTCGTCGGCAAGTTATTGTCGCCTTGCTCAATTGTCACGGGCAATTCGGCGCGGCCGATCCGGACTGGATTTGAGAGTCCTTGGGGGCTATCCCATTGAAAAACAAAGTCGGATTGCTCGTGGCTCCTTGCCTCACCCACTGCCGAACTGAAGTTCGCAGCGTTCGCCGGCGGTACATAGACTCGGATTGTTTGCTGTTGCAAGGGCAACGCTCCCAATTTGAATTCTGATTCTTGACCATCGGGCAGATTGGTTCCGAGCAATCGAAAGGTGCCGGATTTCCCCGGTTCGCTTACCGGCGGAATCACAGCTGCAATAAAAGGTTGAGTTCGCAACTCAACGCGGTAGAAGTGATCGGCTCCGCCAGCAAACACATGATCGTGCAAACCAAGCAGATAACTTCCGTCGGCCGGCGCCGTAAACTGCACAACCGGATCCACGACCTCTCGACTTCGGCGGAGTTGCTTTCCGGACGAATCATAAATGGTCAGTACAGGTTGCAACTTTGAATCGATCGAACGGGTCCGGCAGTCGATCACCACGGACTGACCTTGCTTTGCCTCGAAGCGAAAAAAATCAACCGTATTCGAGTCGGCTCGACCAAAGAGAGCTTGATCAACAGGCAAAGCCTGGGCCGTTTCCACTGATTTATTCTGTCCAGCTTCCAAAACCACGACATTCGTTTCGACGTGAAAGCTTCGAGGCGTCGAAGCCCCAAAGCGGCCGACGACTCGAACATCATAGCGGCCTGGTGGTACGTTTTCCGAAACTTCCACGTCAAACTGATTTGGAATCAGCACGGGTTTGGCATCAAATTCCCCCGGCGCATTTGTCCGCGCCGTACCCGTAATACCGGGATGCGAAAAGAGCAAATGGGTCCCTTCATCGAGATCCCGACCTGCTACGGTGACCGACTGATTCCCGCCAACGGCGGCTCCAGGCGGAAAGATCTGATTGAGTGTGGGATTGGGGAGTTGGGCTAACGAAGTTGTGCAAACTGTCAGCACGAGGGCAAAACACGGCAACCAGGAACTGTTCATCGTTGGAAAAACCTGTAATTTTGCATGATGGTGTGGAATGCCGGTCGTGATTTCGATGCCCACTTGTCGGACTTGCAGCTAAACGGTCCTTGTCGATTTCTCCTCAGGCTTAGCAGCTAACGCCCCGCTCGTCGATTTCAGATAGCAACGAGGCATTCTTCCGTTTCTTCTCCATCCGATGATTTGTCCGATCAATGATTAAAAAGGAACTCCTTGGTGTTAATTAACGCCCAAACAATGTCCTCAAATCCTTCTCGCGAGTTGTCTTTGGATTGGATGTATTCGGAAGCGATCCGCATCTCATCGGCATCAGGCTGCCTGGAAAACGCGATCAGGTACATTTCTTGAATTCGCTGATCGAGGGACCGCTTATCTTCCACCATCTTGGCGGCGCGGCCCGCGTCCGAAGAAACTTTGCCGAGAATGTCTTTTGAATTCAACAGATGCAGACTTTGCGCCAAGCTGGCATCAGATGACCGCTCACATTCACAAGCGCTACTTGATTCAGGACGTCCGAAAACGGTCAGGAAATAAGAATCGAAACCACTATCGGGAAGTTCGAACGCACGAGTTCCAACGGGCACACCAGGAAACGTGGTTTGCACGCCAGTCATCTGGTCAATTGCGTCCAAGAGAATTTCTGCATTCAGTCGACTGGGGTAATAACGAGAGTAGTTTTGCTTGTCCTTTTGGTTGTACTCGTTGGGCTCAGCACTCAACTGAAAAGTCTTCGACGAACAAATCGTCCGCATCAGATACTTGAGATCGTAGCCATGAGCGACAAAATCTTCCGCCAGGGCATCTAACAAGCGAGGATTCGACGCGGGATTCGTGACGCGCATGTCGTCTTCTGGATCGACAAGGCCGCGTCCAAAGACATGTTTCCAGTAGCGATTGACCAGCGCCTTGGCAAAGAATGGATTGTTCGGTTGCGTCATCCAATCAACAAGGACGTGTCGGGGGTCATCCAGTGGCGAGATTTCACTCGGCTCAGCATCGAGGCCTGTCGGGAGCAACGACTCACCCGTTTTGGGATTCTTCGCAGTCGCTTTGCCCTGCTTATGCACGATACGATCTTGATTCTTGAACTCACTCTTTTTCCGCCCCACGCGTGAATAGAAGGCGGAAAAACTGTGATAGTCACGCTGGCTCCATTTTTCAAACGGATGATGATGGCATCGGGCACATTGAATCCGCATACCGAGAAACAACTGAGCCGTGTCCTCCACTAAGGATGCTTGATCCCGTACCTCCCGATACCAAGCTACCGGTGGATGAATACTTACTTCGCCAGACGCGGCAATGATGTCACGAACGAAGTCATCGTAGGGTTGATTTTCGATGAGTCGATCCCGAATCCAATGGTAGAAGGCATACGTCGCTCGTTTATCGGCGTCATTACCTCGTTTATTCCGAAGAATAGCGGCCCATTTCGTGGCAAAGTTATGCGCGTAATCATTGCTGTCCAATAACCGATTAACAAGACGCACTCGCTTGTCGGCTGACGAATCGGCAGCAAATTCGGTCGCTTCCTTCAGCGTCGGAACTCGTCCGGCAATCGTGATCGTTGCCCGACGTAAAAAGGTTGGATCGTCGCACAATTCAGAAGGAGGTAAACCGAGTTCTTCCAATTGAGCAAATACAAGTTCATCCACATAACCGGACGGTTCGGGCAGATCAGAGACTGGCACGCCTAGTGGGAGCGTGGCACGAAACACATCAACGTGACCTTGAAAAATGCACATGACTGCGGCGGTACCCGTTTGTTGCTGTGTTTCCACCAGCCCAGAGGGGGTCACTTCGGCCATTTCCACATCGTTTGACTCCAACTGAGCCATGCGGGTCACATCGCGTGAGCTTCCATCCGAATAGTGCGCAATCACGATAATCTGCTGCTCGGCGTTGGCTTGCATCGTTCGTTTCTTCGGAAACACATCAATGCCGACTGGCACCGGGTCAGAATCCTTCCCGTACGGCATCCCCTGAGCCACCCAACGATGCAAAACACGATAGGGAGGCGAATCCGGTTCAATTCGTTGCCCTCCCCCATGAGGCGCTTCGCCTGTTGCCTTCATTAATAGAAGACTGCGATGCGGCGCGGCCGGAAACAGTCGTCGACCCCGCCCTTCCTTCGTCAAGAACTCAAAATCTTCGATCGGCTCAAATCCCAACAGGCTCAGCCGAAATCCATTTTGACCACTCGCCTTTCCGTGGCAGCCTCCGCCATTGCAGCCGTGCTTGGTGAATAAGGGAACGACGTCGTTGGCAAAATTAAGAGGTAGATCGTCGCTGAAGTGCTCGACCCGTAAAATCGCTGAAGCCGAGATCCCTTCGGAAGTCCGTGCCGTCACCGTGAGTTCACCCTCTAACAGAGGCGTCACGTGCCCAGCGGAGTCCACTTCGACCAATCCCGCCGATGAGGTGGAGTAAGTTACACGGCGCGTGTAATCCAATTGCTCACCATCCGCGGTCATCGCGGTCACGACCAACTGTTGAGAACCGTCCCGTCCCGCGATCACCGCGACTTCGCCCGGTTCGCGTCCAGTTTCAACCCGCAACTCAACGATTGCTTCGTTAGCTGTTTTGCCCTCAGACGTTTCCGCCCGGAGCAACGGGGTCAAAAGAGCCATACTGATCAAAACAAGTGAATGGGTGATCGCCCAATGACGCGATAGCATGCTTGAGGTCTCCTTCCTCGTGAAGGCAAAGCGGTGGGGGTCCAGGTGGGGCCGAATTACGACGCTGGGATTATCTCATTTTAAGAGTGGAATTTCAAGTAAAATTCAGGCCAAGCCTAATCCGGGCGTAACTTCCAAGTCATTGGGCTGACTCGATTTGTGAAAAATACCATCAAAACGCTTCCAACTTTTTTTTCCAACGTTGGGCCACCAATGGCCCCGACTCAGAATAACAGCTTTGCTCCGTTTTGGGCCGATTTGCGGCATCTCACCGGACGCCGCCCATCGAATCGCAACAACTTTTCCCTCTGAGTGCTAGCCTCTACGGTCGCGACTTGCTATGGATGGTGACAAGGATTCACGAGCCCAATGGATCGTGTTGACCCTTATCTGCCAATCTTTATAATTCGCCGGGGTGCTATGGAAGGCACTTCGCTGGGCATCACCAGAACCGGCCTAATCGGGTGGAATTCATGGACGAATTCTCACGTCGTGACCAGCAAGGGGCTTTCTCCCCATTCATGCCACAGGAGCTGCCGGTGTCTTTTGCAGGATCTGAAGACCTCAAGGAACGCGTTCGCCAATCGGTTGATATTTGCGAGCTAGTCGGCGAGCAGATTGAATTAATCCGACAAGGACAAGGTTTTGTCGGACTTTGCCCCTGGCACAACGATTCACGCCCCAGCCTCCAAGTCAACCCGGAGCGACAGACGTGGAAATGCTGGGTCTGCGACGTAGGCGGTGATGCATTTAGTTTCGTGATGCAACGAGAGGGCGTCGGCTTTCGCGAAGCATTGGCCATGCTGGCCGAACGGGCCGGTATCTCCCTACAAGCGTCCAATCACCCTCAACCGGCCCCCGGCAGTCCCGATGACAAACAAACGCTTTACCAGGCAATGGCCTGGGCATCGGAACAATTTCATCGCTACCTGCTTGAGTCAAAAGAAGCCGCGACTGCACGTGAATATCTCCAACAGCGACACATCACCTCAGAAAGCATCGCGCAATTCCAAATTGGATTTTCACCTCCCGATTGGCGCTGGCTACTGACGCGAGCTGAAGTTACGCCCTTCTCACCGCAGGTATTGGAAGCGGTTGGTTTAATTTTGAAGAGCCAACGCACCAACAATTGGTACGACCGATTTCGAGGTCGAGTTCTCTTTCCAATTCGCGACACACAGCGTCGTGCCATCGCAATCGGTGGACGGATCTTACCTGAACTCACCGATGACAAAACGGCCAAGTACATCAACTCTCCCGAAACCCGCTTATTCTCCAAAAGCGAACAACTGTACGGCCTCGACCTGGCTCGCGACGCTATCACCAAACAACGTTCAATTGTGATCACCGAAGGCTACACCGATGTCGTGATCGTACAACAACACGGCTTTGAGAACGTTGTGGCCGTGCTGGGAACCGCGTTGGGGCCGCGACACATTCAGCTAATCAAACGCTACGCGGACAGCATCACGTTGCTGTTGGACGGCGATACGGCCGGGCAACGACGCACCAATGAGATTCTCGACTTGTTCGTCACCAGCCAAGTCGACCTCAGAATTGCCACTCTTCCGGCCGGACTTGATCCGTGCGATTTTGTGATCGATCAAGGCGCAGCAGCATTGCAAGCACTGCTAGACTCCTCTCAAGATGCCTGGGACCACAAGATCACGCTCGAAACAGCGGGGCTGGATCCGATTCGCGACACCCATCGAGCCAACCGGGCCTTGGAATCCTTACTCGCCGTGATGGCAAAAGCTCCAGGTACTCAAGCGGATACCGCACAACGCCTACGAGAACAGCAGCTGTTAAACCGACTCTCGCGACAATTTCAAATCGAAGAAAGTCAGCTGCGTGATCGCTTACACGATGCTCGCCAGCAACAGCGTCCGCGTTTAAATTCACCTGACAAACCGATGGAAACACCGATTGCGCGCTCTTACCAACTCCAACCGGTTGAACAAGAGTTATTGGAATTGCTATTACGGCATCCGGAAGCAGTGCCATCAGTGCTAGAAGCAATTCGCGCCGACCAGTTGACTTCAGACATTGCCAAACTCATTTTTACAAGGTTTGAACAGCTTCAAACGGCCAATGTAACTCCAACCTTTGAGCGGTTGCTATTGTCGTTTGACGAGCCAGAGGTAAAAACATTGTTAGTGACTTTGGACGAAGCTGCTGCAAGCAAGAATATATCCGAACCAGCAGACGTAGTGAGTGACCTGATCAAAGTGTTCGAACGGCGTCAACTAGAAGACACATTACGACAAGGGCAAGCTGCTCTTGAATCGTCTAATTTGGATCAAGATCAAGCGATGGATTTGCTCAAGGACATGCTTCGCAAGAGGCAAGAGTTGATCGACAGCTAGTTCCAATTCGGAGCAAAGGAAAACAACATTTAGACAAGCCTCGTCGTTTTTCCCTGCGTGGAGTGAACCTTGGCTTCTCGAAAAAACCCAGTGGTTTGGTGATTCAGCGCTCACGGATGAGTTGCACACCCAAACCAATCGAACGCTCGTCCAGCAGCCCGCAAGCTGGGGGGCGGAAACCGCGTTCGAATCGTCGATGTCCTTAGAGCGCAAGAAGGCGCAGGAGGATGTGGCACGTGACGTATCTCGATACCGAACTGCATGAAATTATCACGAAGGGGAAAGACCGAGGGTTCCTAACCTACGATGAGGTAAACAAGTATCTTCCCGACGAAGATGTCAATCCTGAAAAGCTTGACAATCTTCTCTTTGCACTCGACGAAAAAGGAATCAAACTCGTCGAGAAAGCACCTGAGCCCAAGTTCGACAAAGTAAGGCCAGGACCCTCCGCGGAACAGGTGCAGGCCGCCAAGGATAAAAAAGAGGCCGAGGCCACTGCTCCGGCCGAAGATTTCCGCAAGATGGATAGCGATCCGATTCGGATGTATTTGAGTCAGATGGCTCACATACCGCTGCTTTCCCGCGAAGAAGAAATCTCGCTGGCAAAAAAGATCGAAGTTTCACGAAAACGATTTCGACGTACGGTACTCAGCAGTGACTTTGCGCTGAAGCAAACGGTCGAGACGTTGTCCCGCGTCCACAAGGGAGAACTCCCCTTCGACCGGACAATCAAAGTCTCACTGACCGAGCAGCTCACGAAAGAACAGATCACCGCTCGGATGCCACATAATTTGGCGACCCTGAATCACTTGATGCAGCAAAACGAGGCTGACTTCAAGCGAATCATCGCTCGCTCCACTCCCCCGCAAGAACGATCGTTGATTCGCTTACGATTCATCCGGCGAAGACGCAAATGCCTCCAACTGGCTGAAGAACTGAGTCTGCGTACACGACGGGTCCAGCCGCTCATGCGTCAACTGGAAGAATACTCCCAGCGAATGTTCCAAATCAAAAATCGGCTGGAAGTACTCCCTGTCGATTCCAGCACCAAGGACGAGCGGGCAAATTTACGCCGAGAGCTACGGGACTTAATGGTGTTAACCCAGGAGAGCCCCCGCAGCTTGGGAGAAAAATGCGATCGGTTCCGCTCGGAGTTTGAGCTGTATGAACAAGTCAAACGAGAACTTTCCAATGGAAATCTTCGACTCGTCGTCTCCATCGCCAAAAAATATCGCAACCGCGGCCTCAGCTTCCTCGACCTGATTCAGGAAGGAAATACGGGGCTGATGCGAGCCGTTGATAAATACGAGTACCGGCGTGGATTTAAGTTTTCCACCTATGCAACCTGGTGGATTCGACAGGCAATTACTCGAGCGATCGCCGATCAAGCTCGCACGATTCGAATTCCTGTCCATATGATCGACGTTCTCTCAAAACTTCGAAATATTCAGAAGCAATTATTACAGGAAAAGCGGCGGGAACCGACGACCTCCGAGATCGCAGATCGAGCCGGTTTGACGGTGGATGAAGCGAGAAGAGTGCTCGACATCGGCCGACATCCCGTCAGCCTCGATCGCCCCGTAGGCGACAGCGAAGATGCGTCATTCGGCGAATTCATTGAGGATCATACCTCTGACAGCCCTGTCCGAAACGCTTCCAACGGCATTCTTAGACAGAAAATCGAGGGACTTCTGAAAACACTGACTTACCGTGAGCGGGAAATCATCCGCCTCCGTTACGGGCTCGGAGACGGCTACACTTACACGCTGGAGGAGGTCGGACGAATTTTCAAAGTGACTCGTGAGCGAGTTCGACAAATCGAAGCCAAGGCGGTCCGCAAGCTCCAACACCCGGTTCGCAGCCAACAACTCGAGGGCTTCATGAAGGCAATCGCCGATTAAGAACTCAGCAATTTCCACAAGCCGTCGGTTGAGGGACTGGCGGCTTCTTTTTTGCGCTGCGTATAATGGAGAGGTGAGCAAGAGCCATTTCCGCGACGGTGGCAAAGGCTTTCGGTAAATCGCCTCAAAAAATCGACGCGTCAGGCCGGTAGATCTGTCCGCAGGCAAGACGTTCGGTGATTCTGGTGGGGCCATCGCCGGCAAAGCCCAATTGTCACTCAGTCCCTTATCGCGATAAAATATCACTTCCCTAGATGGGTCACACGAGAGAAGGAATTCTTGAGCCATGTCCGTATCGGCAACTGCGCTCCGAGAACTGCATCGGATTCTTCGACAACTTTCGGACCTTCGCTCCCGACTCGAAGGCGGACCGAGACAGATCCGGATTGGCGAAACAAATGTAGAGCAACTAGAAGCTAGGGTTACTGCAGCAAAAGAGCAGGCTACAAAAACCAGGATGTCTGCTGACTCAAAGGAGCTACAGCTCAAGGAACGTGAGGGTCGTATCTCAGACATCAGAACGAAGCTCAATAGCTGCAGCAGCAATCGTGAATATCAAGCGTTTATTGAACAAATTGCCGCTGACGAACAGGCTAACAGCGTTCTCTCGGACGAAATCCTGGAACTGTTCGACAAAGTTACCGAACATCAGAAAAAAGTCACCGAAGCGGTCGGGGCTCTGGAAAACGGGCAAAATGAACTGAATGCCATTCGCGCCCGGGTCGATACCGAACGGGAAAGTCTCGAGAACGATCTCGCACGCCTCTCCAAAGAGCTCGGAACAGCAGAAGACCAGCTGCCAGGCGACCTAAAGCTCGACTACCAACGGATTATCAAAAAACGAGGCGACGAAGGGCTCGCACCCCTCGATGGCGAATGCTGTGGTGGTTGTTTCACCACCATCACCACCCAAACACTCAATGAATTGATGCTCTCCCAAGCTGTTTTTTGTAAACATTGTGGCTGCCTCATGTATTTACCCGAGGATCACGCTTCGAGTGCCTAAGCCAAAATCAACGATGATCTTTACATCTGCTCGAGCCTGGCACAAAATGAAAAACATCGTCGATTAGTTCTGTGATTGGCGAGGAAAAAGATTCCGAAGACGGTCTTCGCTTTGAAGACCGTCCTTTTTTTCGCAACTGAGGAAACTTGCGATGTCAGACATCATCCCCATGACCCGTACGGGTTACAACAAAATTAAAGCCGAAGCCGAACGTCTCGAAAATGACGAGATGCCGAAAATCCTCAAGCGGCTGGCTGAGGCAAGAGCGGAAGGTGATCTCAAGGAGAACGCTGAGTATCACGGCGCACGCGAATCCCAAGGGATGATGCAAGCCAAGATCAATCAGCTCCGTGGCAAGCTCTCCTGCGCCAGCATAATCGACCCTTCCAAAATGCCGAAAGATGAAGTGGCGTTTGGGGCGACCGTCGTCGTCAAGGATCTCGACTACGACGATGAAGAAGAATACACCCTCGTTGGTGCCGGCGAAGAAGATTACGATTCCGGAAAGATTCTTTGCACCAGTCCGGTGGGCCAAGGATTAATCGGTAAAAAGGTTGGTGAGAAAGCGGAAATCGAAGTCCCCCGCGGAACACTCAAATTTGAAATTCTCTCGATTCGTTACGATTTGTAACTCCCAACCTGTCACATTTTCCGGCTGCATCATTCTTCCGATCAGGAGCCACCGAAAATCCCATGGCTCCAGGTGCTAGTTTTTTTTTACTTTTCACATTCCACATCCCCTCGCCAACATTCTGACGGACCTCACATTTCAGATCTTGAGCATTGCCATCGGCAAAGCTCGGTCCGACGTACGCTGTTTCCTTGCCATTTCTCCCATTTGAGATGAAGATCGAGTGAGGGCACTCGTTTTCATCTTTTCTTCAAGGAACAGTTCCGCTGTTTTCACAGTCGTTCTGACCAGGGCCGCTTTCAAATCAAATTTACCTCGAAGCGACAAAGCTTCCGTCGTGATAAGGCGAACGTAATGCAGTTAGGCTCCAAATATCGGCGAGGTCGTCGAAACCGATTTAGCTTGGAATCCCTGGAAGCGAGGCAGCTTTTGGCAGGGGACCTGATGATCTCGGAGTTCATGGCCGACAACAATACAACCCTCGTCGACGAAGATGGTGACTCTTCCGACTGGATCGAAGTCTATAACAGTGGCACGGAGGACATCGCGCTGGAAGGCTGGCATCTCACCGATAACCAAACGGAATTGGACAAATGGAGTTTTCCCAACCAGACGTTGGCCGCTGGGAACTTCCTGCTGGTCCATGCGTCCGGAAAAGATCGCTCGCCCCCCGGCGGGGAACTCCATACGAATTTCAAGCTTAGTCGCAATGGCGAATTTCTGGCTTTGACCCATGACGACTCGAACGCGTCGCAAGGCTTCGAAATCGCATCTCAATTCACCACCGCCTTTCCCAGTTTGGCAGCTGACATTTCCTACGGAATCGGTCAAAGCGTAACCGTCAATTCGCTGGTCGAAAGTGGCAACACCACCCGTTTGTTTTACCCAACAGACGGAAGCCTTGGAAACAGTTGGACAACCATTGGTTTTTCTGACGGAAGCTGGACGAGCGGAACAAACGCTGTTGGCTACGAACAATCGGTTCCCGGCTTTACCGTCCATGACGCGCATTCCACGGGACAAATCACCAATATCGCCGGCGCTGAAATGGTTCTCGCCGGATCAGGTGTGCAAAGCGAAACCACGACCATTGCCCCGGTTGTCAATTTCCAAGATCCAGGTGGTGGCGGCGGACTCGGTAATTATGGCGATCCTGATCTATTCCCCAATGATCAAGGCGGAGATGACAATGACTTTGCCCTGCGAGCGACCGGTACCGTCTTTATTCCGTCTTCCGGGACTTGGACATTTGGCACCAATAGCGATGATGGTGTTCGCGTCTGGATTGACGATAACCTTGTCATCGATGATGACTCACTTCATGCTCCGGAAAATCGTTTCGGCCAAACAAATCTGAGTGCCGGGGCCCATACAATCGAGCTCGTATTTTTCGAACGAGGCGGCGGCGCGGAAGTCGAATTATTTGCTGCCCAAGGGTCTTATTCCACCTTTAATTCCAACGCGTTCGATCTGATTGGCGATGTGGCAAACGGCGGCCTCGTTGTTGAAACTATTCCGGGTTCGGATACGGTTTCAACAGGCTTTTCGGGGGTGATCGAGACAGACGTGCTGGCGAGCATGTATGACACAGCCAGCGGTGCCTACGTTCGAATCCCATTTCTCCCTCAAAACGTTGAGAACCTTGATTCATTATCGCTTCGCATGCGTTACGACGATGGGTTTGTTGCCTATCTGAACGGTGTTGAGGTTGCTCGGCGAAACGCGCCTGCCAACGTAAGTTACAACTCGACGGCAACATCGGATCGTAGTGACAATGACGCGTTGTTGATCGAGGACATTGATATCTCTGCGCAGTTGAGTCTACTAACAGCGAACACCATCAATATCCTGGCGATTCACGCACTCAACGATTCCATCGATAGTGACGAATTCCTTTCGATTAGCGAATTAGCCGAAGTGAGTGTCAATGAGTCGGCGGAGGTCTACTTCACTGAACCCACACCAGGCAGTTTCAATTCAGCAACTGGTGTCGCTGGTTTCTTAATTGACGAAATCGAATTGAGTCATTCCCATGGTTTTTATGACGTCCCGTTTCAATTGACGATTGCCGCGGCAACGGCAGGTACCACCATCCGCTATACGGTGGACGGTACAGAACCAACCGAAAGTAACGGTACCGTTTACACGGCTCCCATCACCATCAGTGGAACGACAACTTTACGCAGTCGCGCGTTCAAGAACGGGCTCGACCCCTCGAATGTCGAAACGGCAACCTATCTGTTCGTTGAAGATATTTTATTGCAGTCACAGAGTGGCAATCCGCCGGCCGGCTTCCCCAGTTCCACAAACATCAACGGCCAAACACTCGACTACGGAATGGATCCCACAATTGTGAACAGTGGAACCTGGGGGCCTCAACTAGAATCGGCCTTGAAACAGGTTCCATCGATGTCGATTGTGATGGACATTGACGATTTGCTTGGTAGCTCGAAGGGAATCTACACACACGCCGGCAACCATGGCAAAGCGTGGGAGCGAGAGATTTCGCTGGAGCTGATCAATCCGGATGAATCACAGAATTTTCAGATTAACGCGGGACTCCGAATCCGCGGTGGTTTCAGCCGCAGTGGAGGCAATCCCAAACACGCTTTTCGTTTGTTCTTTCGCGACGAGTACGGCGAGAACAGGCTAAATTTCCCGCTGTTTGGCGAAGAAGGTGTCGACGACTTCAAGAAATTCGATTTACGCACGACGCAAAACTATTCTTGGGCCTTCCAAGGCAGCGGCAGCAATGCGTTCGTCCGCGATGTATTTTCCCGTGACCTGCAGGGTGAAATGGGACACGCCTACACGCGTAGTCGCTTTTATCACTTGTATATCAACGGCCAGTATTGGGGCCTGTATCAAACCGAAGAGCGACCGGAGGCAAATTTTGCCGAGTCTTATCTGGGCGGTGACGCAGATGATTACGATGTCGTCAAATCAACCGGCTCCAGCGGTGGCTATCAGAACGAAGCAACCGATGGTAACACACAAGCCTATCAACGTCTGGCCAACTACTTCTACCAAGCGGGCGGCTTGAGTGACGCAAAGATGAGCGACTACTGGAAAGCTCAAGGATTGAATTCCGACGGAACTATCAATCCGGCCTACGAACGATTGCTCGATGTCGAAAATCTCATCGATTACATGATCCTGACCTATTACACCAGCGATGCAGATGGCCCTGGATCAAAATTCACACGCCCGCGAATCAACAACTATTTCACCGTTTTCAATCGCGAATCACCCGACGGATTTAAGTTCTTTGAACATGATTCAGAACACTCGCTAGACCGAGGTAATGCAGCCGGCGCAAACTATAACATGGTCACGCCGCTCACAACGGGTGGCTCGGATTTCCGTTACTTCAATCCGCATTGGATGCACGAGCAATTGGCAAACACCAACACCGAATACCGCCAAGAGTTCGCTGATCGCGTCTATACACATCTCTTCAACGACGGCTTGCTCACACCCGATCAAGCGAAAGGCGTGATCAATTCGCGAGCGGCTGAATTCGATCAGGCAATCATTGCCGAGTCAGCCCGCTGGGGCGATGCCAAACGAAGCTCACCCTACACAAAAAACGACTGGCAAAACGCGATCAACAGTGTCAACTCCTTCATCGATAACCGCTCCTCCGTCTTTCTCGATCAATTACGTAGCCAAGACTGGTACTCCGATGCCACGCCTCCAGGATTTACGGTCAACGGTACTCCGCAATTAAGTGGCCGAATCGAGAACACTGACGACGTTTCGCTCTTTTCGTCAGGTGCCACAACCTTTGACGATATCCTTCCAGCAGGAACCGTCTGGAAATACCTCGATGACGGTTCCAACCAAGGTACGGCCTGGCGCGCGTCCAACTTCAATGACGCCAACTGGAAGACGGGTAACGCCCAATTAGGTTATGGAGATGGCGACGAAGCCACCGTCGTAAGCTATGGATCGAATTCACAGAACAAACATCGAACCACTTACTTTCGCCAATCATTTAACGTTACCGATCCCAACAATTATCAAACACTGCGACTGGGAATCCAACGTGATGATGGTGCGATTGTCTACCTGAACGGGCAGGAAATCGCACGCAGCAACATGTCTGCCGGCAGCGCAAGTTACGACGACTTTGCAGCAGGTGTGGCCGGTGGCGGCGATGAATCCACCTTCTATGAATTCGATGTTGATGTGTCGCAATTAAATAACGGAAACAATGTATTCGCCGTTGAGATTCATCAAGCGAATGCCTCCAGTAGTGACATCAGTTTCGATCTAAGACTGGAAGGTGGCAGTTTCAATACGGGCAACGGAAACATTTTCTACACGACCGACGGCTCTGATCCACGACTTCCTGGTGGCGAAATCAACCCCAACGCAATTAATTTCGATGGGCTTGATCTGAACCTCACACAAACGACTGTCATGAACGCTCGTGTTCGAAACGGTAGCGAGTGGAGCCCGTTGAATGTGGCCAATTTTTTGATCGATACACCCGCCACAGCTGACAATCTCGTAATCACCGAAATCAACTACAACCCTCACGCCGCGCTGACTCAATTCGGAGACATTGACGTCGACAATGATCAATTTGAATTCGTGGAATTAGTCAACAAGAGCTCCGAACGAATCGATTTGACTGATGTCGCCTTTGTACTCGCTGACAACGAGGGAAAAAGTGAAGGCATTGAATTCAAATTCGCTACTCAAACATTAGCTCCCGGAGAACACATTGTCGTTGCTCGTAATCGGACAGCGTTTGTCTCCCGATACGGAAATTCGGTGCGCATCGCAGATCACGCCGAGATGCCAATTGGCACTGGCACCTTCGAACAAGCATTGAGCAACTCAGGCGAACTACTGACGCTTGTCGATGCTCAAGGGACCGTCATTCAACAATTTGAATACAACGACGGTGGAAATTGGCCAGGCAGGGCCGACGGGAACGGCTCCACCCTCGAAGTGACCAACAACAACATCGATTACAACGTTGGTGGTGACTGGCGATCAAGCAATGAATTCGGTGGCTCGCCCGGGTTAACCGGGACCGGCCCAATTCGAGATGTGGTCATCAATGAGATTCTAACCCACACCGATCTACCCCAAATCGACATGGTGGAATTGCACAACACGACTGATGCAACGTTGAATTTGGGCGGGTGGTACATCAGCGACAACAACTCGAACTACTTTGCATACCAACTGAATATCATCAGCGATATTATTCCCGCCAACGGTTACTTGATCGTTGACGAAACCCAGCTGGGCTTTGGCTTCAAAGGACAGGAATCGGATGATGCTTGGCTAATTTCTGCAGATCTCAACGGAAAACCAATTCGGTTTGCCGACCATGCCGAATTTGGAGCAACCCCAAATGGGGTCGCCCTCGGATTGTGGCCAAATGGGGACAAACGCCTGTTTCCAATGCAGTCCAACACGCTCGGCGCAGCCAACAGCGGACCCTTGCTGAGCGACATCTATCTCGGAGAAGTTCATTACCATCCAGCCGAGACTGATTCGCCCAATATCCCACGCGACGAACTCGAGTTTGTCGAGGTAGTGAATAATAGCGGTAGCCCTGCCGACATCAGCCACTGGCGACTCAACAATGCCGTCGACTTCCAATTCCCTGAAAATTCCGTGCTGGCGAACGGACAAAGAATCACTTTAGTGAGATTTGATCCGCAGGTTGAAACAGCAAAAAGGGATGCCTTCCGTGATATCCATGGAATGAATCCTAACGCTGTCCTGATTGGCCCCTACTCCGGCGTACTCGACAATGGCGGAGAACGGCTCGAACTGGAACGGCCTGAAGATCTACAACAACTGGGCCTCGGGTTTGTTTTAGTCGATCGAGTCGTTTACGAAGACGATTCCCCCTGGCCCACAGCAGCTGATGGACAAGGAAAATCCTTACATCGTAACGCGACAATCTCCTTCGGAGACTTCAACACAAGCTGGGAGGCGGCAACGCCCTCGCCAGGCACGGGAGAAATGACCGTCAACGTCGACCCCGTCGCCGGGGACGACCAGTATTCTGTCGACGAGGGGGAGTCGCTCGATGTGACGGGTCCGGGAGTGCTCGAAAATGACACGGATCAAGATGGAGACACTCTAAATGTCACCTTATTGACCACAACCAGCAACGGCTCCTTAACACTTATGTCGAATGGCTCCTTTACCTACTCACATCACGGTGGAGAGACAACCAGTGATCAGTTTACCTATCGAGTATCCGATGGAGCAGGTGGAACCGATACAGGAACAGTCGCGATTGACGTTTTGCCTGTTAATGACCTGCCAGTCACGGATAACGACTCCTTCTCCGTGCCCGAAGGAGACACTTTAATCATTAGCAGTCCGGGAGTTCTTGAAAACGATCAGGATCCGGACGGCGATCCGTTGACTGCAACGGTCGTCACACCCCCAGAATCTGGCTTGTTAGTGTTGAACCCAGAGGGTGGCTTCTCCTATACACATGACGGCAGCCAAACGCTGAGTGACAGCTTTGTCTACCGTGCCAACGATGGAAACGGCGGCACGCAAACTGCAACTGTCAATTTAAACATTCAGCCAGTCAATGACGCACCCGTTGGTGTCAACGACAATTTCACAACTGCCGAAGGTGCAACGCTGGAGGTCATCGCTCCCGGACTACTGGACAACGATTCTGACCCAGATGGTGATCAGCTCAATGCTACGCTCGTGAACCCCACGACTCGAGGTACGCTTCAACTAAATCCTGACGGCTCTTTCATTTACCAACATGATGGCAGCGAAACCCTAACGGACTCGTTCACCTACCAAGTGGATGACAATCTTGGAAAAACGGACACTGCGACCGTCACCCTCACCATCCAGCCCGTCAACGACGCACCAGTGGCCTTGCCTGACAGTTATTCTGTTTCGTCGAAAGAGACTCTAACAGTCAGCAGCCCAGGGCTACTCGCCAACGACACGGATACCGACAACAGCGACCTTACAACCATACTTGCCGACAATGTAACGAACGGCACACTGACCTTACATCCGGATGGTTCCTTTACGTACACCAATACGATGGGAGGAGAAGATTCGTTCCGTTACTTGGTTTATGATGGCACGCTCGAAAGTGATGCAGTCAGGGTAACAATCGACGTCGTTGCCGTCAGCGTCCCCGGCGACTTCGACGCGAACGGTGACGTGACGATCGTTGACGTCAATCTTCTCTCGGAGGCCATTAAGGGATCATCGGAAGATCTTGCATTTGATCTGTCGGCGGATGGAACGGTCAATCTTGATGATTTGGACATTCTGATCCTGAATATCCTCGGCACTTTTTATGGTGATGCGAATCTGGATGGAAGATTTGACTCAAGTGACTTAGTCAACGCGTTTCAGGCCGGCGAGTACGAAGATGACGTCATGGGCAATTCCACCTGGTCGGATGGTGATTGGAATAGTGACGGCGACTTCACTACCGCCGACCTGGTGAAGAGTTTCCAGAGTGGCGTCTATGAACAACCAGCGGCGGCTAGTGCAGCAATCTCGAGCACCCTTGCTGCTACGTTGCCGACCGAGACGACAAGAGATCTACGCGAAGAGGTTATCCTCACCGAGCCAACATCAAATGTGCCAATATCAAATGAACCAAGCGAAAGGGGCACGACAAATCTGGAACTACAAAGTCGGGACCTGATCTTCGCTGACAATGAGTTTGCCAACTTTGAATTGGATTCCCGATTGAAGGACCTAAGCGACCACCTGCTTGAATCGCTCAACGACGACTTTTAATGGACATTCAATGGGTTAGAGCTGGTCAAGTTCGGCAAACAATTCACGAGTCGACTGGATGCCGCGATGAACAATATCGACGTCACTACAAATACTAAACAGTTGGCAACCTAAGTCGCGACATTTTGTTGCATGGTCAGGAGACCTCGTGAGTGTCCCCCAAGGCTTGCAGTGCTTTTGGCAAGCTGCCGAAATCCGCTCCAGCGCGTCAACACACACCGGATGTAGTGCCTGGCCGGGCACGCCCAACGTGCAGGCAAGATCCCCCGGTCCGACAAACAACATATCAACGCCGGGCGTAGCGGCAATTTGTTCTACCTGCTCAACGGCTTCGCTTGTTTCGATCTGTATCGCAAGCCACCGATCGAGATTACTTTGTTCCACGTGCTGAGCGGGCGGGATCGTTGCATATCGGGCTTCTGCGTTGGCCAGGAACAGTCCACGCGTTCCTAGCGGCGGATACTTTGACCACTGGATGACCTCAGCGACTTCCTCTAACGTCCGAATTTGTGCGGCCATGACACCACTGCAACCAGCCTCCATCGGCCGCATGACGGTAGCGTAATCGGTGGGAGCCACTCGGGCAAAGGCATCCAATCCGCTGGCTCGACAAGCCATCAACAGCATTTCCAATTGCGAATGGGAAACGGCGCTGTGTTCCTGATCGATCCAAAGCCCATGTAGGTTTCCAATTAGTCCCGCAATCTCAATCAGTTTCGGATCGGGGAACACCCCCATCGACATGACGCGTACCGTCTTGCCTGTGGATAAACGATCATGAATGGAATGACTCATAATGGCCTCAAGGGAAGGAGTGCAGAATAACTGATCAACATTTTAACGATCGATGTGATCCGTGCGACAGTGCCCACACCGCATTCTGTCGTTTTGTCCTCGCTCCAGATTCACTCGAAGAACGATGGCGGATTGCAGTATCAAGTCAGTTGGACTAGCATGCGACAGCGAAAGCCGTCAGTGATCAAGTCAAGATACACTTCTGACTGCGATAATTCGAACTCGTTGACGAAAGTAAAAAGCCATGTCAGAGCTCAGCACGATTGCTGTGGGGTCAACGAATCCAGTGAAGGCGAATGCCATTCGACTGGCCTTCGAACGGATGTTTCCCCACAGGCAGTTCCAGGTAAGCCCGTTTGCGGCCGCGTCCGGCGTCTCCGATCAACCCATGTCGGATGAGGAAACGCTCACCGGAGCTCGAAATCGCCTGGAACAGACACGAGCCAATTGTTCATCGGCAGACTTCTGGGCAGGCATTGAGGGCGGAATTCAAGACGATTCCCAAGGGATGAACGCATTTGCCTGGATTGTGGTGCAATCAAGAGAAGTTCGCGGCGAAGCCAGAACGGCAACGTTCCCACTCCCCAATTCAGTCGCCACTCTCGTGCGACAAGGCGTCGAACTGGGGTACGCCAACGATCGAGTTTTCGGACGTCACGATTCAAAACACCATGAGGGTGCGATCGGTATTCTAACCGACAACGTCATTGACCGGACCATGCTGTACGAACATGCGGCCATCATGGCTCTCGTCGCGCTCAAGAACGAATCAATTTATGCGGCCTGTGATGTCTAATTCGGGAAATGTTATCCGTCTCCGTTTTCAACTGCTCGCTGTGAACAAGCACAATCGATACGACTGTAGAAAATCGATCGATCAAGCGGCAAATGCGGTAAACGAGCGGCGATCGAAGGCCGAAAGCATGGCAATCGTGACAACCAAATCGTAGGCTGACCCCGCCGTTCAGCAGATCGAATAGGTGTCATGGCGCTGGACATTACGACCGAATCGCAGGAACAACGCGCCAGCGTTAACTCCGACTCGTTAACGCTAATCTACGAGGCATCCATGAAGTCCTTATCGACTCCTCTAACCGGAATCATTCCGCCGATCCTGACTCCGTTGAACAATGGGAGCGAGTTGGACACGGAAGGTCTGAAGAGACTGATTTACCGAATGATCGACGGTGGTGTCCAGGGACTTTTTGCATTAGGCACCACCGGGGAAGCTCCTCACTTGCCTCATCGGCTATAGCATCATGTTGTAGAATTGGTTTGTGACCACAAGGCAGGGCGCGTTCCGGTATTTGTTGGCATCACCGATTCATGCTTTGAGACTTCGATCGAACTCGCTGATCAAGCGTATGCAGCAGGTGCCGCAGGATTGGTAGCGGCCCCACCCTATTACTTGCCGATGGGACAGGCGGAACTGCTATCCTATACGGATCGCTTGGCGTCGCGCTGTCCACTTCCATTAATGTTGTACAACATGCCAAGTTGCACCAAGGTGGAGTTTGCTCCGACCACAGTCCGACAATTGGCGGACCACGGAAATATTTCAGGATTGAAAGACAGTTCGGGCGATCTAACCTACTTCGCCGAAGTGGCGCAGCTTTGCCAAGACATTCCTTCGTTCTCTTTGCTTGTCGGGCCGGAAGAACTTCTCGTGGACGCTATGCGATTGGGCGCTCATGGCGGAGTTCACGGTGGAGCCAATCTATTTCCGCAACTCTATGTTGAACTCCATGCAGCTGTGGCAACTGGCGACGAAAACAAAACAAAAAAGCTTCAACAACACGTATCCCTGATCGGGGAAACTATTTACGCAGTGGGTGACCAACCGTCGCGAATCCTTAAGGGACTCAAAACGGCCGCCCATTTAATGGGACTCTGCGAAGATTTCGTTGCTGAGCCGTTTCAGCGTTTCGATTCGGAGGATCGGGCAGTAATCGCTGGCCACCTGAAGCAAATTCTGCCAGCAATCCTACCGGCTGAGCAAGTTTTCGTGAAAGAGATCTAGCGATCGCTGATCGCGCAAACTCAAAGCGTGGAATCCCAAATCCACTGCAGATTCTGCCCGCACGTTGGTGTACGATATCCTTGGTCCTACTTCAGGCGACACCCTTGGGCCCATCCAAGCGACACTCAGCACACACCCACATCGCGAACGGCAGAGGATTCAAACCGTGCCCCACCCTTCACGAAACATCATTCTACTTGTCGGCCTGCTTGCCACTGCGTTTGTCAGCACAACACTGAAAGCAGAATCACTTCCTGACACCCAACAACTGGAAATGCAGGGGGATATTGCCATGCAATTGGTGGAAGGTGTTGATCAATTCTTACTCGATGAATTGGAAAAGTCTGTCGATCGTCGTCAGGCACACTGGAAGCGAGACCTCACTTCCTGGAAGGCCCACGAGACCTCGATCCAACCTCAACGGCAACAACTCGCATCGATTCTTGGCGTACGGGATCAGCGAATTGCAAATCCGACTCCCAACGTGATTGCTCATCCTGGCGAAGAGTCTCGAATTGGCCAGGGAAACGGATTCGACATTTATGCGATCAGCTGGCCTGCCTTCGGGGTTGTCAACGGTGAAGGCCTGCTTTTGGTACCAACAAAGCAACCGGCCATCGCAAACGTCGTAGCCATACCCGATTGCGAAATCACACCTGAACAATTGGTCGGTTTAACGGAGGGTGTAACACCCGAAAGCCAATACGCACGACATTTGGCAGAAGCTGGTTTTCGCGTGGTCGTCCCCTTGTTGATCAATCGTGATCGCAAACAATTCGATTGGGGAGCTCGACCGGCACCGAACATCACAAACCGTGAGATGTTATACCGGAGTGCCTTCGAACTAGGTCGCGGCCTGATTGGATACGAAGTTCAGAAAGTGCTAGCTGCGGTCGACTGGTTTCAACAGGCAAGCTCAACGCCAATTGGCGTCTTCGGCTGGGGAGAAGGTGGCTTGATCGCCCTTTACAGCGCCGCCTTGGACTCTCGGATTGACGTCACTTGTGTCAGCGGGTACTTCGATTCCCGACAAGACTTATGGCAAGAGCCCCTGGACCGCAATGTATTTGGTTTGCTCGAACAGTTTGGGGATGCGGAATTAGCAACGATGATCACACCCCGCCATTTGATCATTGAGGCATCTCGAGGGCCTGAGGCCAATTTCGCCGGACATGGCGGCGGTCCAGCCCGCCTGCGATCGCCCCAGCTAGAATCTGTTCAAACCGAAATAACACGTGCCAAAGCGCTAGTCCACCCTTTGTCGACTGATGAACCAATGCAACTCATCTTCAGTGAATCAGGAACAGGGGGCGCGGGTTCAGCCGCGGCTGTTGAGGCTTTTGTCATAGCAATGGGCGGTAAATCAGCGCCGCGCTACGGAAATCAATTGCCAACGCAATTCCGAGCCGAATTACAGCTGGCAGCTCGACATCGTCGCCAAATGCAACAGATCGATGCGCACAATCAAGCTATCCTCAAAGGCAGCGCACAAGTACGCACCAAATTTCTCTCGGATCTCGACAGCTCAACTCCCGAAAAATACCGTGAAACTTCTCAACGCTACCGAGAGATCTTCTCAGAAGATGTCATTGGAAGTTTTCCTTACCTCTTAGCATCCCCGAATCCACGCTCCCGACGCATTTACGAAACGGACGGCTGGAGAGGTTACGAAGTCGTGTTGGACGTGTTTGACGGAGTCTTTGCTTATGGGATTCTCTTGATCCCAAAGGAGCTCAAGGCAGGTGAACGTCGCCCAGTGGTCGTCTGTCAGCACGGTCTGGAAGGGCGTCCCCAAGACACCGTGGGAATTCAAAGTTCCCATTACTATGCAGGGTTTGCCGGAAAACTCGCCGATCGCGGCTACATTACCTTCTCACCTCAAAACCTCTACATCGGTCAAGACAAGTTTCGCACCTTGCAACGTAAAAGTAATCCGATTAAGAAAACACTCTTTTCAACCATCACCCCTCAACACCAACAGATTGTTAATTGGCTCAAAACCCTTCCAAATGTCGATGGAGACCGAATCGCATTCTACGGTCTTAGCTACGGCGGCAAGACAGCCATGCGGGTTCCCGCCATTGTCACCGATTACTGCCTTTCCATTTGCTCAGCGGATTTCAATGAATGGGTCGACAAGAACGCATCAACCCGCAACCCACGCAGCTATGTATGGACGGGCGAGTACGAAATATTCGAATTCGATCTGGGCAGCACCTTTAACTACGCCGAAATGGCCGCCTTAATTGCCCCGCGTCCTTTCATGGTAGAGCGTGGGCACCACGACGGTGTGGCCGACGACTGGACGGTCGCTTGGGAATTTGCAAAAGTCCGAAATTTGTACGCCGCTCGATTAAAATTACCTGACCACTGCGAAATCGAATGGTTTAACGGGCCGCATCAAATCAACGGAGTCGGCACATTCTCTTTTCTGGACCGCCACCTCAATTGGAAATCGAACGCTGGCGAGAACCGAGACTGAAGCTCGAAATCGCCCCAACACGAAAGGAGCAATGCGAATGCGTATTTGCCGTTACCAACAGGATGGACAGGAGGCGGTCGGATTTTATTTTGACAGTTTTATTGTGTCGATTCGTGAGGCGTTGCGACTGCACCAGGACGCTACCCATGAAAACCTCGACCTGAATTTGACGGCAAATTTACTCGATTACCTTCCACCGGCAGGCAAACAATATGCAAAGGCAACACAACTTGCCGATTTTCTCGCCCGCCACAAACAGGCCATTCCGACAGCAGCCCAGACATCAGTTGACAAGATACAACTGATGTTACCAATCCCTAAACCCAACAAACTATTTCTGCTGGCCGGCAATTACGCAAAACACATCGAAGAGGGTGGCGGCATCGCGGAAGAGCGTCGCGATACATTTCCGTACGTGTTCATGAAGCCGCCAACAACCACATTGACCAATCCGGGACAACCGATTTCGGTTCCGGCAATATCTCCTGACGCCATTGATTGGGAACTGGAACTAGCGGTGGTGATTGGCAAGGAAGTCAAAGGCATCAAAGAAGCCGATGCACTCAGCTGCGTCGCGGGCTATACCGTCATCAATGACATTTCAAATCGCCGCTTTCGACCAAACCCTGGCCGCAAGGAACGACCGAAAGACTCGTTCTTCGATTGGCTTCACGGTAAGTGGTTTGACAGTTTCTGCCCCTGTGGACCCTGTATCACTTCGGCGGATGCCATCCCGGATCCGCAACAGCTGAAATTACAATTAAAGGTCAACGACACGATTCGCCAAGATTCCACCACAGCTCAGCAGATTTTCCCCGTCGCTGCCGTAATTGAATTTATCTCAAGCTTTGTCACCCTGGAACCCGGCGATATCATCTCGACCGGGACACCAGCTGGAGTTGGAAACACCACAAAGACTTATTTAAAATCCGGGGATCGTATTTCCGCTGTAATCAGTGAAATCGGCGATCTACGTTCAACCGTCATAGCGGAATCCTAAGTCGCAAGGTCATCACCAGATGAAAGACATCCGTGTTGCTGCAGCGCAGTTTGAACATCGTGATAACGACAAGTCTTACAACCTTAGTCGGATTCATGAATTGACGCGTCGCGCAGTCGAGCAAGGTGCGGAAATCGTTAGTTTTCACGAATGCGCGATTCCAGGCTACTCTTGGCTGCAACCCCTATCCCATGCGCAACTGCTTGAGGTTGCTGAGCCCGTTCCAGACGGACAGTCCATTCGTCAACTCGTCCGAATTGCCAAAGAATACAAGACCGTCGTCATGGCCGGTCTCCTCGAGCGAGACGACCATAACAACGTCTACAACTGCTATGTGACCGTTGACCGAGATGGATGGGTCACGCGTTTTCGCAAGCTGCATGCATTCGTCAATCCGAACTTGTCGGCAGGCGATGCCTTCAACGTTGTTGAAATCGCCGGTTGCAAAGTCGGTTTTTTGATTTGCTATGACAACAATCTTGCCGAGAATGTTCGCGTCACAACGATGATGGGAGCCGAAATCATCTTCATGCCTCACGTCACTGGCTGCCTCCCCTCTGTCATGCCAGGACGAGGGGTGGTCGATCGGGAACTTTGGGAAAACCGAGAATCAGACCCTGTTCGCTTGAGACGAGAATTCAGAGGTCCTAAGGGACGAGAGTGGCTGATGCGGTGGCTGCCAACTCGAGCTTATGAAAACGGCATCTATGCCGTCTTCAGCAACCCAATCGGCTGGGACTATGACACCGTCAAGCCCGGACTCGCAATGATCCTTGACCCCTATGGTGAAGTCCAGGACGAGTCTCATGCGTTGGCCGACGACGTGATCGTCAGCCATTTAACAGCAGATAAAATTGCGAACTCAAGCGGCCAACGCTACCTCAAAGCAAGACGACCTGAACTGTACGATAAGCTGGTGGAACCTCAAGCGTCGGTCACCCTACCGGGGTGGCAAATGCAACACGAGGCAAAACCTCGCGGCAGCCGTTGACCTGGCTGGCCCCCCACCCCTGACAAGCGAAGACATCACACAAACCGCGTCGAGATCAATCCTTCTCCCCATCAGGGAAAAGGATTCTCAATTCGACCTCGCAGCTGTCGCAAGACGGCCCAGCGGTTGCCGCCTACTGACGAGTTGCCTTCCAAGACTCACGGACATACTCAGTACCGTCGTCACCCACCAAAACCCATTCGCCGTCAAGGCTACCGTCTTTCTTTCGATCTGCTTCTATCGTGATCGTCCCGTTGTAGCCACCTTGGTTGAATGGTAGCACAACTTCAACCCCGCCTGCGTTGACTTTGACTTTGGTCGCATCAACACCGTCGCTATCCGTGCCTTTTGAGACAGCAGTATATTTACCATCTGCTTCCTTAAGAGTGAGCGTGCCGGTGTAATCGTCGTTATCAGGTACCTTCGCAACAACATTCCACACGCCCGCCAAACTTTCAACTTTTCGAACAGCAGACCATTCTCCCTCAGCACCAGCATCCTCAACCATCCATTTGCCTACGAGCTTGTTGTCACCATCTGCTTTGGCCTTGATGACCACATTGAACGATTCACCGTTCATGTCGACATCAAATTCCAAATGCAGCTCCTGGTCAGACATCGTCACCTTATTAATTTTGTTCTTACCAGCGTCACCGCTCAGCAAACCTGTTAAGTCTGCATTCTTTCCCTTGAGTTCCAATACAGACTTTAGCTTAACTCCATCAGGCAGCGTTGCCGTCGCATCCCAGGCACCTGCCAACATTACTTCTTTCACAGCAGTGACTTCACCACTCATGAACACATTGCCGTCATTATCAACAATCGTCCATTTCCCATCGAGCTTTCCTGCCGTTTTTTCTTCCGCTTCGACGCGTATCACACCTGCGTTGCCATCCTGCTCGACGTCGATTTCCAACGTAACCTTTTTCTTGTCCACGCTTATACGATCAAGCTTTCTTTCCTCACCCTCGTATAAATTGAGGCCGCTTAGTACATCGCCCTTTCGAGAGAAGGTCCAGGTAATATTGCGAGTGTTTCCATCGGATGTTGCGGTGGCTTTCCAGACACCGGTGAGGTCCAAAGATTCCAAGTGATGATCTGCCTTAGTAGTCGAGGCAAGAAGCATAATCACTGACACCATAGCAACCAACTGATTGCGAATTTTCATATCGCTGAACCTTTCCAAAACATTATTACAACGCAATACCTGGTCTTAAACGATAAGCTTAGCCGGTCCGGTGCGGGGCCTGCAAGTGTCCGGCGGTCAAAGGTAATTGACGAAATTGCCAGCGTCCCCCCGCCTGTCACGGAGAAACAACAAGGCATTCAACCTCACTTAAGGGCATTCAACTTGGCTCAAACACGGACGAGAGACGGTGGGGGGGGAATCGCAGCAAAGCAGGCGAAACCCCATCCGCCAGGCAAAATCCACTCGCCATGCTTCGCAAGCTCAAGGCATTCCATTCAACCGACTAAGGCGTATCCGGATCATCGTATCGGCCGTATTTCCCATATTGAAACGCCAGCACAAAATCGGCCGAATCAAAGTCCCGATCACCGTCCCAATCGCCCTCAGCCCAACTGGAATTATTCGGCAACGCGTCTTCGTATTCTCCCGATTGAAAAGCGAGCACCAGATCGGCCGAGTCGAACCGACCATCTTGATTCGAATCTCCCGAAAAAGACAGTGCAGCATCAAAGAGTCGATCCACAGCAGCAGGTGTGAAATGGCTATCATTCGGGTCAAAATTGGCTGTATCAATCACGAGTCCATCCAAAACATTCAAGCGATTGACCGCCAACAACACGTCAATTGGCGACAAATGACCATCACCATTTACGTCCACCAACCCAGATATTGACTTTTCCCCTTCCATCGAACGAATGACGTCCTGGGTAGGCAATTGTCGGCTGCCCGAGTGACGCAACTCATTAATAACCAAGATCGCATCATTAGGAGTAACTTCACCATCATGGTTGACATCAGCAGGTTCTGCGGCGTTATGCCAGTCGGCCGCCACCGTCGGTGCGAACTCAAAATCAGCATCAACGAGTTTGGTTGAAACATGACTTGATTCATACAAGTACTGTTGATCATTCACACGGAACACTAGCCGCCAGTGTGCGGCCTCTGGCTCAGCGGAAACCGTTAGCAACTCCCCAATTTCGACCGCAAGCCGTTCAGCCAAGTTTTGTTGAGCCAGAGAAATTGCCAATTCACCATCCGCATCGATGAACATCGCGACCGGCATGGGTTCCGCATCAATTCGATAAAGATCTCCCAAACTGGAGATCACGATCGAAGGATCAACCACGTCGACAACCGAAACGGAATCTTGAGCAATTGAATAGAGTTTGTCACCGATGTAGCCGCTGCGTCTCACCGGCGAATCATGTTCGATCTGTGCTGCGATTTTGAGCTTTCCACCTTGCTCGGCGTCAAGATCAAGTCGAAACACCATCAGTTCATGTTCGGTGATCCATTCACGTGCTTCACGAAATCCGTCATCATCCGTGTCGACACGCGTTACGTATTGCTGTGTGGCGGGAACGGCGAGCAATCCATGCGTGGCGAAATAGCCAAAAGCGTGATGATCGACAGTCGCTTCCGTCGTCGAGAACCTTTCGAATGTGAATTCATCTAATAGCTTTGGACTTTTTAAGTCACTCACATTGAACAGTGAAACCTGAGCGGGCCCCATCCCCCCCGTTGGTGTGTTTCTTCCGACGGCTAATAGATGATTCTCATCAATCAACTGCATGTAGCTCGAGAAGCCAGGCAACGTCAAATGACCCATCGAACGAGGTTCTGTCGGATCGCTCACGTCGAGACCAAACAATGGATCAACATTACGAAACGTAACCACAAAAGCACGATCTCCCATGAATCGCACCGAGCGCGTCGTTTCCCCCAATGCCAAATTTTGCAGGCTGCCAACAAACTCGAGAACGCCGGCATCCTCCCGAAGTACAAACAGATCATTTTCGGATCGGTCAGTCCAATTCCCAGAGTTGGTGTTCGAAATCGTGGTCACAATTCTCAAATGGCCCCGATATTCATCCGCTGAAAATTGATTGAGCATCCCCCCAGCAACCTCGCCACTGGCCGCTAGATCGGCCTCACCTGATTCGCCGTCCCAATCAAACTTCAGAATTCGAGTGGAAAGTCCGTCTTCGCTTTCGTAAGCATTTTCGAAGACGTAAAAATGATCCAACGAAGCGTAAACCTTTGCCACGCCATCCGTGTAGACGCCTGCCGACGCCGCAAGCCCTGGTTCCGTATTCGTCACATCAATTGATATCAGCGACAACAGATTTGATGCATTGGGTTGCAGTCGCTGATAAATATCTTCCGGCTGATGCACGAGACCGCTTCGGGCAAGTTCACCATCCGATCCATAACTCGCATAGTTTGGCAAGGCTTCTTCAACAAAGGCTCCGGTCTCAGCAAGAAACCGCTCCAAATATTGTTCTTTTGTTTCGTAAACCCCCTGCCAAGGATCCAGTTCATCATCGGCTCGAATGATTTCAGGCAGCGGTGCAACGGCTGAATTCGCAGCTACCAAATAAACATGATCCCCCACCCCGCGAGATTCAACGTAGCGCCCCTCTAACTTCGTGGTCTGAACAATTCGAGGGTTCGTCCGATCACCCACATCGAATACGGTCACATAGGTTTCCGGCTTGGAGTCATTCGGGGAGGGCATTAGATTCATGGGGCGGTCATTGACGAATCCAACATCGTTGGGCTCGACATCGTCGCCCCCGCGAAGATCGAGTAACGGAGCGTATCTGATTTGCTCAGAGATGACGGTCAGCCGATCACCGCGTAAGAACTCACCGATTGCCTGCCCCTCAATGGGATATCGTGAGACTTCAGCCAGTGAATCGGCCGGCCATGCATCCAAGATGACCAGATCATTGCCAGTTAGCATGTAAATATACTCGTCGTCAAATTCGACGATATCTCCTTCGTCAACGCCTTCCACCTGCACGTTTGTTTCGGAATGCCCCCGTCCAACATTCGCGTTGGGAGCTGGATTCAGATCTGAGGTTGAGGCGTCCTCTAAAAACCAATTGAATGGACTCGATCCGAACATCCATTCGTATCGGACCAACGCGTCATCGATCAAGAACTGTTCGAAATCGCCAAGGGTTGCAAATTGAGGAAAACGAGCTTGATCCCCTGAACGCACCTGTACCTCGATTTCTGCTTTCAAACGTCCATCCACGGTGTAAGTAAGTCGATCTGTCGCCACCACGTCGGCCGGAGCCTGATAAATCACAGCCTTTCCGTCCGCCGCAATCTGCACGGAGGCCCCGATCGCTGAGGTGGTCACGTCGGTAATTCGTTGCTCCCCTTGATAATCGGCACCGAACAGATCGTTTACCAACACGGGCATAACTTCTTGTTCAGCCGGATTCACACGATAACGATCGTCTCGAACACGTCGGATCACATTAACGGAAACGGCTGAAGTCATCACACCATCGACCTGATACGTAAATTGATCACGGCCGATAAAATCTTCTGGTGGCAGATAGGCAATCGATCTTCCACCCGGCAAAATCGTCACCGTGCCGCCCTGATCGGAGTCGACAACTTGAGTAATGCGGCGAGCACCTCGATAGTTGGAACTGTGACATGGGTCTTGCTCGCCGTTTCGAGAAAAATCATTCGCAAGCACATCAATCGAGGTTGCTTGACTGTTTTGGTCGACCACCACGTGATCGCCAACAAGTTGGCTGGTGAAACCAATCCACGCGTTGCCAACATATTTATCGTCAACCGTATACTGAAGCGCGAAGGATCCTTCAGCGGATGGGGGCACTTGCAATTGACGACCATCGGGGAGCACCGTAATTGACGAGTTCTCATCGTCAGAACTCACCGCTGTAATTCGTGCTGGCCCCGAATACCCCTTATGAAACAGATCATTGGCCATCACACTGATTGTGTACGGACCCCGTGTCGGATCGGCACAGAAGCGGTAGGAGTCACTTTGAGCCAACGGCTGCACGTAGACGGTGGCTGCTGCTGACAAATCATCGTCCACCGTGTACTGAAAGTGATCTGAACCGATGTATTCAGCCGGTGGTGTATAAGCAATCGACTTCCCCACAATTGACGTGGCTCCACTCTGTTCGGTATCCGAGACGTGGCTAATTTCCCGCGGCCCTCCATAACCATTTCCCCAAAAATCATTATCGAGCACGGACAGAAGTTGTCCGGGGATATCTTGAACTGCCTCCAAGTAATCGTCTCGAACGGGGCGAGTAACTTGTAGATGCACGGTGGCAAGGTGCTTGTCATCCGCAAGATAGGTAAAGGCATCAGGTCCGCTAAAATCTCTTGGCGGCGTGTAGCTCAAACGACTTCCGCCATGAATGATCCGGACCAGTCCACCACTCTCCGGTTGGGTCACATCGGTGACCCGACTCACCACGTCTCGGTAGCGGTTGTTCAAGTCTCGATAGGTATCATTCGGAAGTACCTCCAAGACATGATTAGAACTGTTGCGATCAAGCTCTGACCAATCATCTTTGACCGGTCGATGAACGCGTAGGCTTACCTGGGCTTCAAATCGATCATCTACCACATAATAAAAACTATCCCACCCCGAGTGATCTGCGGAGGGTGTATAGAGCAGACGTTCGCCAGCGTCCGAGATTTCAATGTGGGCGTCATTCGACGATTGGGTCACCGCAGTGATCTGACCTTGTCCCCGATATCCCGGCCAGAAGGGATCGTTCTGAAGCACGTGCAACACATTACTCGTCGAATTTTGAATAATTTCAAAACGATCGGACGTGAGCGTTGGTGGAACATCGATCGAGACCCTGGCCGCGTAAACTCCGTCAACGATATAGACGAACTGATCTTCCCCTTGCTGGTCATCGATCGGACGATATCGAACCGATTGTCGATCAGCGGAGATCGTCAGCTCGCTACCCTGGCTGCTGACACTCGTGAGCGTAATGCGGCGTTCCCCCAAATATTGCTCCCAAAACGGATCGTTTTTCAGTACATCGAGCGTATGCACTTGCCCGTCTGGTGGAATTTCGTACCGATCGTCAGTCAAAGGGGAACTCACCTCGACCTGGACTTGAGCAAATTCTCGCCCGTCGACGAAGTAGGTAAACAATTCTCGCCCACTGAAATCGGCAGGTGGAGCATACTCGATCGCCCCTCGATCCGCACTGATACGAATATTGCCACCTTCGGAGCCAAAACTAACACTGGTTATTTGTTTCCCACCGGCGTACGTTTCAGCAAATTCATCGTTGGCCAACACCTCAAACAGTTGGCTGCTCTGATTCTGGTAAACTTCGAACGAATCTGAAAACAACTGAATGTCAGCCGCCAAAAGATGGCGTGGCTCCAGTTGTTCGAGAACACGAATGCCCAGCCGTTTTGGTCTTAACCCATAAGAAAACCAACGCTTATTTCTGATCATCCGCCTTATTCCTCAGTCACAAAACACATTCAGGCAGTCTCCCACGGGATCCATCACGGGCCTCCATTGTAGCTAAAACCGTGCTCTTAGGAAACCATTTCGACCGCTGATCCAAGGCCACTTAACACAACAACTTGTTAAACTTCATAAAGAGATTAAACAACGTGAGAGGTTAAACAACGATTCACACCACTCAGGAACGAGCAGCACCTCATGTCATTTTACCAGCGCAATCTAACAGCCCTTGGGCTCGGGTTATTCGTCTATCTACACTGCTTGTCGACAGCAGTTTTCGGTCAACCGCCAAATCCATCCGGCTACGATGTGGTCGTCTATGGCGGCACATCAGCCGGTATCATCGCAGCGGTTCAGGTAAGTCGCATGGGGCGAACGGTGGCCCTGATCTCACCGTCAAAACATCTCGGTGGTTTAAGCACAGCTGGCCTGGGATTTACCGATAGCGGCGACAAACGGGGCATCGGGGGCTTGTCACGAGAGTTCTACCAACGCATCAAACAAAAATATGATCGGCAAGTGACGTGGAAGTTTGAGACACCCGATGACTACTCACGATACGATGCGAACGTGGACGCGATGTGGACTTTCGAGCCTCACGTTGCCGAGGAGGTTTTTGAGGATCTCTTAAAGGAAGAACAAATTGCTATCTTTCGACAACAGCGGCTCGATCGAGAATCTGGCGTCACTGTTCGAAACAACATGATTCGTTCCATTCGAACTCAACAAGGAAGCACTTTTAACGGAAGAATGTTTGTCGATTCGACTTACGAGGGTGACTTGATGGCAGCTGGCGGTGTGAGCTATACGGTTGGGCGTGAAAACAACAGTCGGTATGGTGAAACTCTGAACGGCGTCCAGAAAAATCAGAACATCCACAATCACCGTTTTCCGAAACTGGTCGATCCCTATGTGACTCCGGGGAATCCAGCCAGTGGTTTATTGCCAGGCATCCATGCTGGATCGCCCGGCAACGAGGGGCAGAGCGACAAACGGGTGCAGGCCTATTGCTTTCGAATGTGCATGACCCATGTGCCCTCAAATCGCGTACCCTTCGTTAAACCTGCGAATTATAACCAGCGACGATACGAACTCTTGCTACGAAATTTTGAAGCAGGTGACCATCGAATCCCCTACCACTCATTGATGATGCCGAATGGCAAGACGGACACAAACAACAACGGTGCATTTTCAACCGATAACATCGGGATGAACTACCGTTATCCGGAAGCTACCTACGAGGAGCGAGAGGCGATCATCCAAGAACACCTTAACTATCAGCAAGGTTTCATGTGGACGCTCGCAAACCACCCTCGCGTTCCGGAACCCGTTCGTCGAGAGGTTTCAAAGTGGGGACTTTGCAAAGATGAGTTTCTCGACACGGATCACTGGCCCCACATGCTTTACATTCGCGAGGCCCGTCGCATGCTCAGCGACTATGTCACGACCGAACATGATTGTCGCCGCGTCCGGGTTGCGAAAGATTCCGTGGGAATGGGATCCTACAACATGGATTCACACAATACGCAGCGTTACGTATCACCCGCTGGATTCGCCCAAAATGAGGGAGACGTTCAGGTCTCACCGGGTGGCCCTTACGTGATCAGTTATCGATCCATCATTCCCAAAAACGGTGAGATCGCAAACCTACTCGTACCGGTCTGTCTCTCTTCATCGCACATCGCTTACGGGTCTATTCGCATGGAACCCGTCTTTATGATTCTTGGACAGACAGCTGCAACAGCAGCTGTCTTGTCGATCCAAAGCGAATGTGCAGTCCAAGATCTGCCTTACCAACGACTCAGGCGACAACTTCTAACCGACAAACAACAGCTGGACCTTCTCGAGGCAAAACACTAGTTTCCTTTGGCCTGCGCCCAGGCCGGTGGTTCGCCCTGATAGGTAACTCTTTCATCGGTCACCGGATGTTGAAAGCTGATCTTCCAAGCATGCAAACACAACGGCGGATCGTCAAGAGCATGCGTCAATGTCGTAGCCGGCTCTGAGGCGCGATAGGTCTGGTCTCCCACGACTGGCAAGCCGTGGTGCACAAGGTGAAGTCGAATTTGATTCGTCCGTCCGGTCACAGGTCGAGCCTCCAGAAGGCTCGTTCCATCCTCAAACTCTCGCACGACGCGAAAGTTGGTTCGTGCAGGTAACCCCTCAGGCGCCAGCTCCCGAGCTCCTGCTCGGATTGCATTTTTACCGATCGGCTCATCAACCGAAAAGTCAGCTGCCGTCGCCTGACCATGCACTCGGACGAGATACACTTTTTCTACCTGATTGTTTTCGAATTGCGGTTGGATTTTCGCAGCAAAAGGTCGAGTCCGAGCAAACACCGTGACGCCCGTCGTATTCGCATCCAGACGATGTGCCACACGAAGTTTTTGCGGCTGATAGATGGGTTCAATCAAGCGGATCAGCGTGTTGCGATTAAAACGTCCACACGGGTGCATCGGAAGCGGGGCCGGCTTGTTGATCACAACCAGTGCTTCATCCTCGAAAATCAAACGAATATCGGCACTTACATCAGGCTCCACGGTGTTCGGAATCACATGCTCAATTCGATCACCAGCGCGAACTTGCGTTTCAGCACTCAAGGGAGTGCATTCTCGTTGCAATCGCCCCTGTTCAATCAGTTGGATCCATGCTTCGCGGGTCACGTGCGGATGCAATTCGCAGACAAACTCCAAGAGTGTTTTGTTATCAAACCGGCCTGGAACATGCATGGGACGTCGATTTTCATACGGAACGCGACCAGGCAGTGGATGGGTGACAGCTTCAAATTGCAAATTCCGAGAGCCCCGAATTTCCTCCATCGCCTGTTCCGATTCGACAAAGCAATGGGGGCACGACTGATCCGGAACATACAATTCCGATTGCTGTTCTTCAACAGTCAGCGGGGCCTGGCAGACAAAACACATCGCCGTATCCGTTTCGCTTAGCGCTTCATCCAAAGACACTCGTTGATCAAAGACAAAACATTCGCCGTCGTAATGGGCCGACCCACACTCTTCAAAGTATTTTAAGATGCCGCCATCCAGCTGATAAATCTTCTCGAAACCAGCTTGTTCCATGTGCGGCCCTGCTTTTTCACACCGAATGCCGCCCGTACAGAACACGACCACCGGTTGTTCTTTCAGTGGTTCCGGCAACTCTGCAATCTTATCCGCAAATTCACGGAAGTTATCGATCCCCAACGAAACAGCATTTTCAAAGCTTCCCAACTTGATCTCATAATCATTACGGGTATCCAACAGAGTGATTGGACGCTTCTCGTCTAACCATTTCTTCAACGTCTTCGCGTCAATTTTTGGAGAAGGAGTCTTCTGGGGCTGCAATTCTCCATCGTCAAACGCAATAATTTCTTTTTTGATCTTCACCAACAGGCGACGAAAGGGACGCTTGTCGCTGAAGCTGACTTTCACATTCAAATCAGCAAATTCCTTTTCGGAGCGAATTTGATCGAGAAATCGTTCAATGGCAGTCGTCGCTCCCGCAAGGAATAGATTAATGCCTTCCGTGCTCAACAGCACCGTCCCCTTCAGCTGCAATTCTTCGCAAAGTTGTCGCATTGCCGCACGACGATCGGCGAGATTCTCGAGAGCCACAAATTTGTAAGCTGCAATGTTGGCAATCGCCGAATTCACACTATTCTCCTCACGCGAAGCTAAAACTTCGGAAAACTGATACCGTCCTTTTTGCAACCCAAAAAGCGCTCGCCAGCATCGCAACAAATGGACAACATCACCCACTAGTCAATCATTCGTACTCGATGATTCTCGCTGTCACCGATAAAAACGCGCCCGCCATGATCAACACAAATTCCGTGCGGCCGATTAAGACTGGCAGATGTGGAAGGACCATCATCGCCGGTAAAGCCGCGGTGTGCCGGACCTTGGCCTGCGAACGTCGAAATCGTATTTTGCTGCGTATCGATGAGTCGCACAACTTGGTTTTCCGTATCGACGACAAATACCCTGCCCTGGGGTCCGACAGCAATTCCTTTCGGTCCGTTAAAAGTGGCTTTCAACAAATCAGGATTATTGTCGAACCCCTTCTCTCCTGATCCAGCCACATGTTGCCAAGTAGGGTTGTCATTTAATCCCAGTTTCCAAATGCTGTTGCCCTCTCGTAATGCGACCCACAGTGTTCGCCCTACGATGAACAACGCTCGTGGACCATGTACGGCCCGGTTTTTCGCACGCTGACCATCCGCCGGCCCCTGCTTTTGCCCCGTCCCCGCCATGGTCTGAATCGTGCCCGTTTCGCCATCGATCTTTCGTATGCGATGATTCCCAATGTCGGCAATGTAAATGTTCCCGATCGCATCCAGCGCTAAACTGTGAGGTCGATTGAGCCGAGCCTTGGTCGCCGGTCCCCCATCGCCCGAAAAACCCTTGCGTCCCGAGCCTGCAATGGTTGTAATCACTCCCGTCTTAGCATCGATCCGGCGAACCACGTGATTTTCCATCTCGACAAAGAACAGATTACCCCCTTGGTCAAAACGAATTTCATACGGTTCTCGCAATTCTGCCAATCGGGCTAATCCTCCGTCGCCGCGATACCCTGCGTGCCCGTTACCCGCAATCACCTGCCATTTTTTTCCGTTAACCCCTAACCTCCAGATCCGATGATTTGAAACTTCGGTCACATAGAGTGCGTTATCCGGTCCGATCTCCACTCCAAATGGATTGCCAAGGTTTGTTTTCAAGGGTTGAGAAATCTGATTGACGGTCGATCTTCCGGTACCGATGATCGTTCGAATCGTCGACTCTGCCGATGCGGCTTGACTAAGCAACATTTGCAGACTGGCTCCAACAACACAGATTCGCAAAGGCAATTGGGACATTTTCATGACGGGTTGACGGTTTACGCCCTTTTCATTGAGGCCGGTTTTAAACAGAGCTGGGGGACAACTGGATCCTGACGGATGCGATGCGGTTTGACAGATTTCCATTAGACTGGTTCGGTGACCCAACCACCAGCTCCCTCGTTTCGAAAGGAGTGAACGGAAGGCGAATTCGGTCGGACGAACGTCCGATGCAGCGGATTCAACGGTTGCTCACCCAAAGCATCAGCCCAGTTCTCTCGAAGATGAGCATCGTCCAATCGATGTCAAACCACCGTTGGACAGCGAATTATTAATCGCGTGGCGCGAAGCTGCCCTGACTTCCGCAGTGGTTGTTTGCACCATCATCTTTAAAGCCACCGATCACAATGAAAAATCCATGGCCCACGTTTCGTAGTTCTTTACTGTTTTGGAGGACTCACTTCGCGAACGAGTGCGCCGGCTTCATCACTGAGAATCAGAACCGCGAATCGTTGCACGTTATCCAACGAATCCGTGCTGAGTGAAGAGTAATCAAACCGCCCGCGTCGATCGGTATAACCATCTTTGTAAAAACTAATCGTGCCATCTTTCATCTGCGCGTAGACCTTTACGTAAGCAGCTGCGATGGGCTCATTGGAAGCCTGAGTTGCGACGCGTAATTGCCCATAATTGCCAGAGACCTGCGCTGAAATCGAATTCGAATAATAGGCGTTTGACTGCCGACGTCCGGCCGCCTCAATCTCCACCAAGACGTTCTGATTCTGAAGTGCTTCAGGCAGTTCGATCTTGGATTGAGTCTGATCTCCCGCCAAATCAACTACCTGCGTCAGGTTCGGTTGAATGTAGGAGAACTGACCTGAATACTTTTGCACGAATGGACTACGGCTAAAGAGCAATTCAATGTCCATCAAATAATAGTTGACACGAACTTGATTCAGATTCGCATAACTCAGATCGATGATCTTCGATTCGACAGCAAAATCGAATGTTGGCTGTGAAGCTGCCATCCTTTCTTGAAATTGGTCTCGAGCCGATTCATCGACAAGTTCGGACGGATTTCCCTCAATCTCGTCCAACTGATTGCGCACCAGTGCGAAGGAGTTGCGCCACCGATCAACAGGATAGTTGACATAGCGTTCGGCGATGCTTCGGGCGAGTGCGAGATCACCGGAAGAAAAACTCAAATAGGCAGTACAGTAATCGTATTGCATGCGTGTTTCCAACTCGACGGGATCAATTTCGCCATGCATTTCCAACGCCTCTGCGACTCGATCTTGCGTCAACAGATAATAGATTGTTGACAAACGATCTTGAGCACTTGGCTCAGCAACATAACTCAACAGTTTCAGCCATCGATTGTATTGATCGAACAAGCGATCATTGAGAATTTGTCGTTGACTTCCAATTTGATGGGAACGCGCATTGACCAGAGGTCGGTATTCCAGGTGCTGGTAGGTACGGCGTGCCACGGGCCGAATCACCAACAAAGGACTCTGCAACATGCTGCCACACTGAGATACGAATTCATCACAATGCTGCAGGTAGTCATCGATGAAATTCGGCTGATTATGCTTAATCGAATAGGACCAGAGCGTCTGATTATAAGCGTGTCGCCGCTGCAGGATTCCGATCGCTTGCTCAAAGAAATCGAGATCAGCCATTCGAAAAGCGATTCGATCCAGTTGAACTGCGCCTAGATTCTCTTTTCGGAGATATGCCAATACATCTTCATCACTACCGAGTTGTGAGACATACTCCCAGGACTGCCGATCAACTTGGGATAGTTCCTTCACCACCTTAAACTTGAAAGGTACTGCGGCGGCCACGAGTGTTTCACCCTCTGAAACATGAACCGGAAACTGGTCAAATTCGCCAATCGCCGGAAAATAGAAATAGTATTCCAAAGCATGCGTGCGATAGGGTTCCAAACGGATTTTTTCGTTGTCAGTGTAGCCACCGTTACCAACGGGAATCGCTCCCCGCGGAATTTGGGTCAACACATCGAGTTCCTGCGCCGAAGAGGTCGGATTGGTAACCACGACGAGACAACCGTAAACAGTCTGCGGCAAGAATTCGTCATTGACAAACTTGTCCACTTGTTGGTTGTCGACCTGACGATAGCGATCATTCTGTTGAAAAAAGTTTTGACTGACCAGCAGTGGCGATTCGTCTTCACCCGCTTTTGTGGGTTGAATCTGCTGGTGGTAAACAATCATCGGACCGGCGGAAATCACCTTGAGTGCATTATCAACAAGCACTGTTTCATGCTGAGGTGATTCGAAGGGAAGATCGAGCACTGATAGCGCGAACATGATTTCAGTAAAGCTGTTCGAGGCCATCGCTAACGCCGTCGAATAAAATGGCTTCGTTTCATCATGACGGGCAAATTCCACCCAGAAGGAATTAACTTCCACTAATTCGCCGTTCTGTTTTTCGATTGGAAGTTGATAGTAGTTATTTTCCGCCCACTCTTGTGTCTGATCCAGGGCCCGATAGAGCTGTACGATCTTGGATTTCTCACGACCTTCAAGACTTGGTTCACCGAACGCGGCGAAGGATTTGTCGGCTCGATCAACGATGCCCGCATCGACCGATTCGCCTTCCGGCGCCATGGGCGGTTCAGCTTGCAATGCGTTCTCACGCTCGTTCTTGCGATACCGTCTCGTATCCGATCTGGCTGCGCCATCTTCCGCCTGCGTTTCGATCCCCAAGACAACTCCCCCGACGCCGCCCATTCCGCCTCCCGCAGCAAACGCTAAGCCTCCAACCGATTCAAGTGATTGACCGGCGATCGCCATATCAAACAGATAGTTGCTTTGTTCGACATCAGGCGGAATCAGATTCGCCGCATTCCTCAACGTTTCAACGGTGATCGGCTGTTCACCCGCCACCCGACGAGCTAACAGAATCCGTTCAACAACGTTTAACTGTTGATAATTCCAAGGTGACAAGAAGGCAGTGAGATCGTCACGAATTAAATAGTGATCTAGAAATGTCTTATTGAGTTTCTGACGCAAGTAAGGTTGGATAACGGCATCAAAAAATTCAGGATCTTTCTCTGAAATGAAGAAATCCAATTCATGACAAGCATATTTTGAATAACGTTCACGCTTTTCCTCATTTGTCATCTGGTTCCACTGAAGTACAAAACGAAAATCATTCAATTCAGTGGATGGCTGGAGAGTCTCATAAAGTTGGTAAACACGAGGAAGGGAATCGTACATTTCAAATTTACTGGAGCGAATATCGTCCAGTTGAAACGTTTGTCCTTGCTCAACAACGGAAATCTGATTCTGCTGCGAAAAATTTGCATCGGACTGCAAACCGGTCGCCAAGCGCAGATCTAAGAAGCGTGAATCAGTTTGCGGAAGATCCACATAACGAACGGAAGTTGTAAGCGGATCAACCGCGACGATTACAACCGTTTGCTTTCCCTTGAGTTCATCACGATCCACTTGAATTCGCCCGTCGGCGTCCGGCCTGGCGTTCAATCGCACGAAAGAGGCGTCCGCGAGGAAATTCAAGTCAAACTCGGTCGTTCCTGAGGCTGACTGCCTCCGCCGATCGCGTAACCTTCCTTTCTGCGCCGGACCTAACGCCGCCTCGTCGGCAAAATCACTGTCCTCGGCAAGCTCCTCGATGGCAGTTTCGGTGTCGCGAATGGCCCATGGATTCAACAGCAACTCAGGACGTGCCAACATATTCCCGGGAAACTTCTGAGCATACTTACGATCGAGAACATAACGATATTCGTCACCAATCGTTCGCCCTTCGACATACAGGCAACTCGATGGCACACGATAGCCAAAAGCCGGTTCCGCATCGCGAACCTTTGCCAATCGACTGTAAGCATCATATTCGGGTCGAAATGTTGTCGCGAAGACATGCACTCGAGAAAACGGCGAACTATTCCCAAGCTGCACCTGGATCTTGTCGGCTTTCACATCAACCGATTCGATCAAAACCGTATCCCTTCCTCGCATCTCAAGCTGACGAAATCGCCCAAGTACATAACCGGCGGCCGGAACCCCTTCGGTGATTCGAACCTGAATCACCTCCCCTAAATGTTTGAGCGTCAACTGATAATCGCCGGCAGCGAGCCCCGAAAGGATCCATTGGCCATCTTCCCAGCGAATCGCGTCAAAGCGATCTGCCACATATTGACCGTGCCGCATTTCTAGCAGAGACATTTCATCCCGGCGCGGTTGACGCGAAGCCCCCATCGCCGACAACTTAATAGGCTGTCCGACCCTCCCATTCACAGAACGGTAATAGGAATGTCGATTCAGCCGCAGTTTCCATTGACGTTGGGCCCCATCGGGTGCAGTGGCTGATATCCAAGCGATTTCTTCCAAGGTCCCGAGACTGATTCGCCCTTGATCATTGGTCCGAAGCGTCACCGATACCGGATCACGGAAGTCACGGTGCTTGCACTTCAGCTGGACGGGACGGTTGGGGCGCGGCTCTCCTGACTTCCCTAGCAAATCGACAAAGTGCTCTCCCTTAACCTCGGACAAGTGCAGACTTCCTGTACGAAATTCATGCTTCTTTGTCATCTCGGCTTCACTCCGATGTTGAATCGCTGAAGCAACCGAGAAATCATCGCTGGCAACAAGGTCGATGTCTTTTCCCTGACTGAGGCTATCAACTTGCGCGTTTAACGAGACAGAAATCTGAGCAAGCCGGGGTGGCACACGAAATTCATGGACATAATCGACATCATCCTGCAGCTTCAGGTTGGAGACAGTATCTGTCGAAGTAATGCCATCTTTGTTCGTCGAGGAAATCGTAAGCTGAACGTTTTTAAGCAATGCAAGCCCAACCGGTTGTTTGTTGAGTAGTAGGCCAGGCCGTACCAACAGCTTGGCGATTCGACCGCTCAACAACGACTCTCGGTCCGTGTAGAAACCAACTTTCATCGCATAGGATTCAGCTTCATGTTCAAATCGTGCCAGCGTCACGGTCTGATCGTGAATCAGAATCACACGCTGGCGTCCTGGTTGGCTGCTGAACGGTACCAGGATATTCCCCTGGCCATCGGCATGGTACAGTTGGCCCCCTATCCACAACGATGCATCATTCAATTGCAACTCATTCTCGTCAAAGATCGAGAACTCCATTCCTGCGGAGGTCGATCGAACAACGTGTCGCAATTTCCCCTTCTGCAACAAAGCACGACTACTTTTCCCGTTGCCAATGAAGTCAATCACGTAGATGCCCGGTTTGCTCAAGGACTCAAATTCAAACTCACGGCGGATGCGGCGCAAAGGTGGATCCTTGTATTCAAACGCCCTTTCTTCATTTGGAATGAGTCCGTCCAAATTGATTCCTGTGCTCACATTACGCCCCTGATCCTTGTAAAAATTGAGGGCGTTGATTCGGTAAACCTTCACGATCAGATTGGAAACATTCTTGACATTAACCCCAATCGTCGCAGCTTCACTCGCCCCCAACTGTTGTGGATTCGTGGGTAAGAAATCAAGATCGACTCGCTGCTTTAATCGCTGGTAGGCCTCGGGCGGCAATTGGGAATACCATTGCTGCGGATCCCCCAAGCCGTGGACGATCTTTGTTTCGGCGAAGAGGTGCTTCAAGAACAAATCTTTCACATAGGGTGAAAAGTCGCGGTAATTCTTCGCGTCCACAAAAAAGTGCTGGAGGTATCGGCGAACGAGTTCATGATCGTTTCGAATCGGTGGAAATCGAGTCACCGATTGAAAGTCAGCGTTTAGATTAACCTGGTGCCGTTTGTGCTCAGACTGCTCCAGGTATTTGCGACTCACGTAATCAACGACGCGAGGCAGCTTCAGGTAAGCTAAGAATCGCTCCCGGTTGTACTTCCCCTGTGATTCGTCGATCGTCAACTGATGATAAAGCACGTGCGCCTTCAATGAGTTATGACTCGGATCGAGAGTCTCTGCAAAACCCCAAAGACGCGAGAGGAACGCTTCACGAGCCGATCGATCAAATTGCATATTCACATCGGACGATGGCTGAAGCTTACTTAAGTAGGTGTTGACGAATTTGGTTTCATTTCGAAGTGAGGGCTTTAACACAAGGCACTGATCAAGTTGATCCTTGAGTAAGTTGCGATGAATCTGAAAGGATCCAAATCCGCCGCTATTGCGTGTATTCAGATCTGCAATCACTATTTCTGGCAAACCTGTTACATCGGGTCGCTGCATTCGCTTGAGCAAATCACGACGATGAGTCGCGTCAATCGACTCGAGGGCTAACCAATCAAGCGCAGAATCCTCGAAACCATTCAATGTATTTCGGTGACGCTTCAAAGCGACCTGAGTCAATCGTTGACGGGAAATCAGCTGCGCATCAAGCTGCGTCGGGAGCTGTGCCGCACGATCCACCGTATCTCGCTGGTGGTTGAACTGAAGCCCCAGTTGTCGTTGCAAAAACGTCAGCGACTTCTGGGGATGTTGACGATAGGTCAATAACGCTTGACGATTCTGAATTTCTTGAACGCGAGACGTCACATTGTGTCGCTTGATCCAAGCCGCCAACAACTGCTCAACTCGATCAAACTGCTGCAGATTTTGCTGGTGAAGACACTGGAAGTAATAATACTCCTCGGTCCCCGGAATCAATTTTTCCAAGGCAAGGTCGCGATCGCTCGCAAGACTAAAGTCTTCGATGAATCCAATCTCTCCGGCCTGACCGCTCAGAGTCTGCAAACCGAAGAGTCCTCCGACGAGCGCCAAAGCGACACCAAATCGCACGCCACGAAAAATAACCGTCCAGTGCATTCCCATCGTTCCCAACCTCACAAATTTCGATACGGCTCATGAGTGCATTCCGCTGACAGTCACCCATTCGTGCTGATTTGACGTTTCTACAACCGATTAAGTTTCCCTCGATTTTTGAATTTCGCAAAATGATCATTTACGAGATCCGCTGAAACAGGCAGAATTGCAACGAGAAGCCCGTTTTTTCCGAAAAAACAAGCGATCTTGAACTCCTCGAAAACAACAAACGGAGTAAATATCGATGCGGTCCCCAAAAACGCTGGTCTTAAGTCTGATCCTGGCGACCTGTTTCGGTAGGAGTTACCTGTCCGGGAACTGCCCTGCCGCAGCTCCGGGGGATGCGATGCTTGCCAAATATTTTCGCGCGGAAACAATCGCACTCCAGCAACAAAGTCTGTCCGACATTCGATCGCTCGATCATTGGACAAACAAAAGGTCTGCCTATCGAGAACAATTGCAGGAAATGCTGGGCCTCTCTCCGCTGCCAAGCAAGACGGATCTCAAGCCAACGATTACGGGCTCCACGTCGCGTGACGGCATTGTCGTCGAACGGCTGCATTTCCAATCACGTCCTGGGCTCTACGTGACCGGCAACCTCTATCGTCCTGCGCAGGTCAGCGAGCGACTACCAGCAATCCTTTACGTGTGCGGACACGGAAGAGTCACCATCGATGGCGTCAGCTACGGAAATAAAGTCCACTACCAACATCATGGAGCCTGGTTTGCCCGCAATGGTTACATCTGCTTGACCATTGACTCGGTTCAATTAGGAGAAATCGCCGGAGTCCATCATGGCACCTACCGGTACGACATGTGGTGGTGGCTCAACCGAGGCTACACGCCCGCCGGAGTGGAGGCATGGAACTGCATTCGGGCGCTCGACTATTTGGAGACACGACCGGATGTCGATCCTAACCGTCTTGGTGTGACAGGCCGCAGCGGGGGTGGCATTTACAGTTGGTGGCTTACCGCACTCGACGATCGCATCGCTGCCACGGTCCCGGTAGCGGGTATTACCGACCTAATGAACTATGTTGTGGATGGAGTGATCGAAGGCCATTGCGATTGCATGTTCATGGTCAACACTTATCGATGGGATTATCCGCACGTTGCCGCCCTGGTCGCGCCACGTCCCTTGCTGATCAGCAATACCGATCGTGACAATATTTTCCCACTGGACGGAGTCGTTCGCACCCACCAAGTCGTTAAACGAATCTACTCACTGCATGATGCGGCCGATCAACTTGCCCTGAACATCAGCTCAGGTCCGCACCAAGACACTCAGGAACTTCGAATCAATGCCTTCCGCTGGCTGAATCATCATCTTCGCCAAGATAAAACGTTGATCACCGATGTGGCGACCAAGTGCTTTGAACCTGACGAACTCAAAGTCTTCGCTGAATTGCCAACGGACGAACGTAATCACAATGTGCATGAGTGGTTTGTCGCTGCAGCCCCCCCTGCAAAGCCGCCCACCACGGAATCCGATTGGAAGCAAATGCGAGATGCCTGGAAAACGGCGCTCGACCAACGTGTCTTTCGGGGCTGGCCCCAGCAACAAATCCCCCTTAATGCGGAGTGTGTATTCTCGACGCGTGACAGCCAAAGCACGCGATCCGTCTTTCAGTTTGACAGTCAAAACGCCGTGCGACTGCCAGTCTATGTTGTTCAACCCAATCAAACGGCTGATTCCAAAATCGTACTCCAGGTACTGGACGAATCTGGCTGGCAAGCGTTTCTCGCCAGATACGCAAATCGCTTTCCTCAAAACCTGACAACTGCGACAGAAACTGCAGCTTCACCTGATCCCATCGCGAACCCCGAGCGCACAACGGTCTACGTCGTTCCACGTGGTATTGGACCCACCGCATGGAATCCAAACCCGAAAAAACAAAAACAAATTCGCAGACGTTTTTACCTGTTAGGGCAGACACGTGACACGATGCGTATCTGGGACCTGCGCCGCGCCATTCAACTCACTCACGCTTTAAAGTTGTCCCAGGAAGCACCATTCATTCAAGCCGACAAGGGTATGGCCGCGCTGGCTCTCTATGCCGCTCTCTACGAGCCTGGAGTCCAACAACTGAATCTATCTAGGTTGCCAACCTCTCATCGGGCCGGCCCCTACCTGTTAAATGTGCAGCGATTCCTGGAACTGCCGCAGGTGTTAACCATGGTTGCTGAGCGGTGTGCAGTGACTTTGCACGACGTCGATGCGGATCCATGGCGATTTTCAACCGAGAGTCAATCAAACCTACAATGGCCAGCCAAGCGGGTCACAATTCATGGCAGGTAGGCTGTTTTTTTTCTTGCATACGTCGTTCTGACTGATTAACCTGCGAGCCATGTTCGTTGGTCAAACCTTGGCTGCCAAGCAATCCAATCGATAGGTGGCCAGTCGCCACCCATCCCGATAAAAAACGATTCCCAAGTCCCCCGTACGGTATCTACATTCCGCCCCCTTTGGGCTTACTGGTCGAGGAATCTCATGAAGCACCACCCACCACTCGTTCGTAACTGGCAAGCCGTTTTTGTCAGCGTTTTCATTTTCAGTCAATCGGCATCTGCAGTTCCCGTCACAGACGGCCTCGTATTGTGGCTGGATGCGACCGATCCGGCCACGCTATTTCAAGACGAAGATCTTAGCATTTCGGCGGCCCTCGGCGACCCAGTTGGCGGTTGGCAAGACAAGAGCGGCAACGATTTCCATGGAACACAATTCGATGACATTCTTCAGCCGACCTACCAAGCCAATACCATGAACGGGCTTCCATCCGTTCGCTTCGATGGTCTTGATGGCGATGGAATGGTGATTGACGATGGCTTGTATCTCGAAAGGGATTACACGGCCTTTATTGTCAACCAATATTGGGGAAACATTCAAGGACGAACTCTCCAAGCACGCGGCGGCCCGAACTGGCTGCATGGACTTTGGGGCGGTAACTACGGCTCCTATGCGGAAGGTTGGGTCGGTTTCAACCCGGCCGAGATCGACGTTGCCTACGTGGCCGACACCGTCGGCACCGAGGATGGCTCAAGCTTCACCGTCAACGGCGGGAATCAAACGGAGAGTAATACCCCGGTGGGTAGCCCTGGAAATCTCGGTATCGGCTCGAGCGGGGGTTTTGCTGAAGTCAGCGACGCGGATGTATCTGAAATTGTGATTTACGATCGGATACTCTCGGACACGGAACTCGGTCTCGTGCGCGATCACTTGTATACGAAATATGATGTCACAAGGATTCCCGACCTTCCTCCACCTCCGCAACAGAATGTGGTACTCAAGGGATCATTGGGAACCTTCACAGCTGTTGACGAAGGCGTCGACTTTGAAGGCGAATTTCTCTATGCGGTCGATGTGGGCGGGTTCGGTGACGTGACCGTAGGCGATGCGGAGTTCACGGACGGAAGCCTTTTAGATTGTTGTCAGGATGGTGTTGATCTGACCACCGATGAACGCGAAATCTTGGAATGGCATGGCGATGCCAACTACGGTGATCTCGACCTGGAACAGGTCATGCAATCGATTCGGTGGAGCGCCGCACCGGCAGAAATCGCTATTGAACTGGAAGTCGAAGCAGGCACGCCTTACACCTTACAGCTATTATTCGCGGAAAGCTGCTGCGATCGGGGTTTCGACATCATGGTCGAGAACGAAGTTGCCGTAGAGAACTTCAACGTACAGCTCACTCAAGGTGGTATCAACAACGGTGAAGCGGGCGTCGTGTATAGCCTGAGCGTAATTCCCGAGGATAATAATCTGGAAATCGTCTTGGGTGACAGTGGAAATGACGCCCGACCCAACCCATCAGCACCTGACAACAATCCGATCCTGAACGGATTCACTTTAGAAATTGGTGGAGCTGTCATCGAGGGCGACTTCAATAACAACGGGCTGCTCGATGCCGAAGACATTGATCTACTCTCCGCCGAGGTAACATCGGGTAATAACAACATCGCTTTTGACCTAAACGGTGATAATGTGGTCACTCAATCCGATCGCACCGTCTGGGTTGAAGATCTCAAGTACACCTACTTTGGCGACGCCAACTTTGATGGCCAATTCAATAGCACCGACTTTGTCGCAGTCTTCGTGGCTGCTAAGTACGAAGATGAAGTACCGATGAATGCCGGTTGGAGCGAAGGGGATTGGAATGGAGATGGTGACTTTGACAGTTCGGATTTTGTGACTGCCTTCGTCGGAGCCGGATTCGAAGTAGGGCCTCGTCCTGCTCCAGCTCAGACGGTGCCCGAACCGAGCAGCAGCCTGCTGCTCTTATTGGGAATCCTAGCAATCCGACGTCGCCGTCAAAGCTGACCCTTTTCTCAGTCATCGTTCACAAATACGGCGCATCGGCTCTCGCGGGTGTCGCCGTATTTTTCTGTACTCGGATCAACTCTCACCGAGAAGTTCACCGAGAAGTTCGCCGAGAAGTTCGCCGATGAATTTCTGGATCGATGCGTGTTACGGCACTACGATTCATCCCGCCAGCGTCAATCGCCCCGGTCAATTGAGCAAAACAAGCCGATCGATTTTGACAGCTCCCCAACATGAAGCGGGCACAAGTTTCAGAGCGATCCGCGAGACCAAGTAAGGGCAGCCGTTAGCCGTCCTTCAGTTGATTCTTCCAACTTTGAATGCAAGTCAGAGCATCCAATGGCGTCATTTGATTGATATCCGATTCACGAATTTCGTCCAACAAGGGATGTTCTACCGCTCCAAACAGCGTCAATTGGACGTCACCTTGCGGTCGTTCAAAATGTGGCGGTGGTATTTTTGGTCGTCCTTCACCGTCAAGATGCTCCGCTTCCAAACGAGACAGAATCTGTTTTGCACGCTCATTCACATCCCCAGGAATTCCTGCAAGTCGAGCGACATGAATGCCGTAGCTTTTATCTGCAGAACCTTCCACAATTTTGTGCAAGAAGACAACATTATCTTGCCATTCTTTGACAGCCACATTGAGATTTCGAACCTTTTCCAAGGTTTGGTCCAGATCGGTCAACTCGTGATAATGTGTGGCAAATAAGGTGCGACACCCAATTTGATCATGCAAATGTTCGACAATCGCCCAGGCAAGCGAGAGGCCGTCATAAGTACTGGTCCCTCTGCCAATTTCATCCAGGATCACTAAGCTTTGACGGGTTGCCGTGTTGAGAATCCGTGCGGTCTCGGTCATCTCAACCATGAAAGTACTTTGCCCCTTTGACAACTCATCACTGGCGCCGACGCGCGCAAAAATACGATCAGCGACGCCGATTGTGGCTTGTTTGGCGGGCACATAGCTACCGACTTGAGCCATTAATGTAATCAAAGCCACCTGCCGAATGTAGGTACTTTTACCAGCCATGTTCGGGCCGGTAATCAGCAACAATGTTCCGTCATCATCATTGGCCAGTGTGTCGTTCGGTACGAAGGTTCCCTGGGGTTCAACAATATCCAGGACAGGATGTCGACCTTCCACGATCTGGAGCGTGGGTTCTTTGACCATCTGAGGACGGCAATAAGCCTGCTTGCGGGCAAGATCGGCCAATCCTACCAGGACATCCAGTTCGGCAAGAATATCAGCGGTCGACTGCAAACGTCTTGCTGACAATTGCACCAAATCACGCAGCTCAACGAACAGATCATACTCAAGATCTTTCGCTTTTTCGTCGGCCGAGAGCACTTGCTCCTCGTACTCTTTCAACTCAGGCGTGATGTAACGTTCCGCATTCTTGAGTGTCTGCTTGCGAATAAAATGCTCGGGGACCTTATCACGGTGTGAATTGGTCACCTCGATGTAATAGCCGAACACTTTGTTGAATCCGACTTTCAAGCTGGGAATCCCTGACTCTTCCAACTGTTGTGCCTGATATTTGGCAATCCACGCTTTCCCGCCAGAAGCTAATTGCCTCAGTTCATCCAACTTGGCGTTGTAACCAGCCCGTAAAAAACTTCCCTCTCGGGACGTGAGTGGACATTCTTCTTCCAGTGCCGCCACCAATTTGCTGCACAAGTCCGGACAGAGATCCAACTCCATTTCGAGGTTCTTCAACAATCGACTTGTACGTCCACTCATTCGATTTTTGATCGCGGGGAGTGTTTGCAGTGTCCGAGCCAGGCAACTCAGGTCGCGTGGATTCGTCCGACCGGTGGCAACTCGTGCCAACAGACGCTGCATGTCGTAGATGCCCTTCAACTCTTGCTGAAGATCAGCGCCCAGCGGCAAATCCCCCAGGAGTTCAGCGATCGCGTCGTGACGTTCTTCAATTCGAGCTACCTCTGTCAGCGGATTGGCAATCCAATCGGCTAAGCGTCGCGATCCCATCGAGGTCACGGATCGATCAATTACGGACAATAACGAACCCTCGCGATTTCCATCTCGTAACGTTCGCGTTATTTCAAGACTTCGTCGGGTGGCCTGATCAATCTCCAAGCACTGTCCAGACCGATAGGGCGAAAGTCGGTCGATATGCTCCAGTGATGATTTCTGAGTCTCGTTTAGATAGGCGATAACGCCTCCGGCTGCCCGAACCGCCAATCGGTCGTCATCGGTAAAACCGAAGCCCTCTAAGGTCATCGTTCCGAACTGTTTTTCAAGAGCTTCTCGACACGTCTCGTACGCGAACTCCCAAGCAGGTCGGAGCGTGGTCATCATCGACTCGGAAGTCAATCCATCTGTCCATTCAACCTCCTCGCCAGCGAGGCACTCCGCCGGCTGAATCCGAGAAAGCTCATCCGCCACTTGGTCTCGAGGCACGGTCGTCGCAAAAAACTTGCCGGTAGAGAGTTCAACCCAGGCGAGACCCGCTGTGTTACTCGCGTCCGCCGAGCTCTGTTCAATGACAATGGCGGCCAGATAATTGCTTTCGCGAGGATCCAGCAGGGCATCATCCGTCAAAGTGCCGGGCGAGACCACTCGAGTCACGTCCCGTTTGACCAGCCCTTTCGCTTTTTTGGGATCCTCCACCTGCTCGCAAATTGCGACGCGAAACCCTTGCTTGATCAGTTTCGCCAGATAACTTTCTAATTGGTGATGGGGAAAACCTGCCATCGCGACAGGATTTTCCGTGTTCTTGTCGCGACTGGTCAGCGTGAGCCCAACTCTCGGGGCAGCGAGCTTGGCGTCCTCAAAGAACAGTTCGTAGAAATCGCCCATGCGGAAGAACAGCAAAGCATCGCCACATGCTGCCTTCGCATCCATGTATTGCTGCATCATCGGTGTCGTGGCCATGGCGGGGATGGTACCACGGCACGGAAGTCGAAACTAGGGGCCCGGACGATGAACCAAAAGCCACCTCTTTCAGTTCAATCCGGCTTCGACAACTGGCTCGCACCGGCTGAGCCTCTCGCAGCGCCAGATTGCTGAATTGATTCTGCGAGAATTTGGTGGATCGCCCCGGTACTATTCGCTAACAGCTGATCCAAGAATTCACTCGAGCTTCGCGTCATTCCAGGACCAACTGGCAATCTCCGACAAAGCAACTGTGAAATCACCTCTGCCATTTCAGCACGAACCAATGGCGAGATCGTTCCTCCCCCCGATAGTCGCCTGACAATCTGCAGTCGCCTCTTCTTCGGTAACAAGGCCAAGACCTCAGCGGCAAGAGAGGCGGGCAAATGAGAGAGAATCGCTGCCTGTGTCTGCGGCAATTCCTCCCCAAGCAAACCAATAATCTCAGAGGCCGGGCGAGGCGTCAAGAAATGGATCGGCGGCATCTGAGTCGCCGGTGGATCAATTCTTGTCCGCGGGGCTGACTTTGTTTTTTTCTGCCGTTTCGTGAGCCGCAGGAATTCGTTGATCGCCAGCTTGCGATCTTCACGACTGGGCCGTTTCGATTCGTCCGCCATGCGACGAATGACGGCAACCTGCTTTGCGGGAATCTGATCGAGGAGTTGGGACGCCAGCGGGCATGGCAAACTCGACAACATCAGCGCAGCTTTTTGGAGTTCGGTCTTCATCACAAGCAACTCGCACTTTCATGCGGCCGAAAAGTCTTGCACCACGAACAACGGACCGCCCTATAACGACCAATCGGCAAAGTCGCGAGAAAAGTTGAAATAAATTTACTGTTGAGACAAAATCCCGTCAAGCGATCGCAAAGAATCAAGCATCGGCCGTCCACTCCCATTCCGCCCACTGGCCATTATTTTCATCGACACCAATCCGTAAAGCGGATGGCTCGCAGCAGCCAAGTTCTGCCAGCTTCGACAATAAGCGATCTCCGAAATATTTTGCCACCAGTTCCGCCGTGGTATTCGGAACCGGCAAGATAACACAATCTTCCAATGGAAAAATCCAACGTCGCTCCTCAAAAGTCACGATGACCTCGCGATCGTCGGCGACGACGCGGATCCGCGGATGCTGAGCCGGCAGGATAACCCGATGATCCAATTCATCGACCATCTGCTTCAAGTAATCTCGTAGGGCAATGAAATCGATCACGTAGGAATTCTCATCCAACGGACCGTCGACTTCCGCGGCAACACGATAGTTGTGCCCGTGCAACCGCTCACAAATATTACCGTTGAATGTGATGAAATGTGCCGCACTGAAAACCAAGTAGTCCTTGGTTAGTTTCACTCGAAAAGACTCACTCATCGTGTCACCCTAGCCAAAGGGAACTTGTAGTTTGTTACCACGCAATAATACAAACAAGCCAGCCGCAATCAGGTCAGCGGTAGTCCCTGGATTACGCCGACGACCATCGGACCTCAACCAAAAATCAAAATCGGCAAGAGCCCGTTGATAATCTTCGGTCATGACGTCACCGGCCTCAAGCACCGCGGTCGCACGAGCGGCTGATTCTTTCGCCAAATCACGCCCGCCTTTCCGTGCGATCAAAGTGTCCGGAATCTGACTCATTACCTGCAGATGTGCGTTCACAATTCGATCTGGAACTGACAGTTCCTGGTGCTTCAGTAGGCAGGGAACGACCAACTGAAACAACTCCTGAAATCCGTTGGCATATTGTTTGGCAATGGTGTCTCGGTCAGCAGCAGCACGCATCGCGACGATCAGGTCACTGGGCGGCTGCGCGTGAATATCATCACCCCGCACGGGTTCACCCGCTGGATCCAGACCGCCCGGATTCGCTTGTCGCACGGCTTGGTAAATGAGCGCCGCGTCGTCGGCTTTCAGACTGCTCAACACATCGGGCAGCGATCTTTCCAAATCAAGTTCGCTTGCGACGGCTGCTATCGGCGCAAAGAGCAGCACGATGCCCAGATTCGTATTCGATCGGGTAACCCGATCGGTAGCCTGGATGGCATCCAACACGGTTCGTCCAACCGTCTGACTTCCCGCTCGCTCCATGACCGGACCAATGGCCACAGCACTTGCAGCAAAGTCGTTAAGCGTCGCATCGTCAAAGTCAGCCCCTCGATGAACATTGCCCGGCTTAGGCGCATTGACCTCCAGCAGACAAGCAAGCGTTGCGGATTGTCCAATCGTCAACATAAGAACAGAGACCGTCTATCAAACGACTTCAATCGACTTGCCGGCTAAAAACTCATTGAGCCGCTGAATGATTTTTTCACTGGCTTCTTCAACCACCCAATGTCCCGCGTCCTCAAGCTCTAACACCTCAGCCGAAGGAAAATGCTGTTGGAACCGACGTAGACATTCGGGAGTAAAGCACCAATCCCGCATCCCCCAGATCAACAAGACTCGCCGATCGGCCAAGGATGCCAATTGCTGTTCGATGCGGTCCAGCGTAGCCCAGGTCGGATGTTTTGGCGAGGCTGGAATATCCTTCACAAACCCATAGACAGCAACGCGATGTTCCCAACTGTCGTAGGGCGCTAGCAATCCCTCACGAGCCGTAGCAGACAGCTTACTTTGGTCTGCGACTGCCATCCTGACCGCAGCTTGCGAAAACAAGTTCAGACCCTGCAGCGCGTAGCGACCCACGACCGGAAAACGACAAACACGAATTCGCAATGGGATGTAGGGAGGCGGAAAGGCTCCTGTATTGAAGAGCACAAACTGCTTAAACCGATCGGGACGTGCCTGAGCCGCTCCCAAGCCGATCGCTCCTCCCCAATCATGCCCCAGTAAGGTCACATTGCGCAGATCAAGTTCGTCAATCAGCCGAACAAGATTGTCAATGTGTGTTTGCAACTGGTAACCATAATCAGCCGGCTTATCGCTCAACCCACATCCCAAATGATCGGGAGCGACACAGCGAAATTCCGAGGAGAAGCTATCGATCAGTCGCCGCCAGTAAAACGACCACGTCGGATTTCCGTGCACCATCAATAACGGCTCACCCTGTCCCTCATCAACAAAATGATAACGGTAATCCCCACAATGCGACCAATGCGACTCATACGGATAAGCAGTTTTCCAATCAGTCTTCGGCATCGATCCGATCAATTCCAACTACGTTTGACCTCGCCGGTCGCAGCGATTCGACAGGGGGATCCAAGGGGAGAGAGAGCAGTTACAGGCAAGCCGTAGCATAGCGAGGCAACCCAGTTCTGAACAGTCGGTCGAACTCGGGTTCAAGCCAACTTGGCCGTTCAGCCCGAAAAAAGCACCTCGGAATCTCTCCACCTCGGAATCTCATTCCCCGAACAATTGGCCGCATGGATCACCAGATCGAAAAGTCTCCCAGCGTGCTCGATCAAAAATGGTTCAAAGAACACTTGCTTCTTTTTTCGGGACGGCCCAAATCACATGCTACCTTTCCGATGGTTGCTTTTTCTTGATTCGAACATCGATGAAACCAATCCGCATCGTGAAATCCGGGTTGCCTTTTTTCACCAAATCTCAATTTCGATGAGGATGAGAGTGATGTCAATAAACGCTCGTGAACGCGTCGAAGAGTCAGAGGATGGCTTGATGCAAATGACGGAGGACGCCCCAGGAACAGCATCCGAGGTGACCGAGCAATTATCTGGCAACGATCCGATCCCCGGTTGGATTCTTGGAGCCGTCACCGTGCTCGTCTGTGTGATTCGCCTTATCTACACTTAAGTCCTGCTGCAAACGGTCATTCTGGTGAGGGTCCGTCCGAGAGAGGTGCCGCGGGCAAGATTTGACAGCCGGCAGTGTCCCGACACACATCACAGGTCTCGGAGTCGAAAACAGCTCGCCGTAAACATTGCTGAATGCGGTCCTGAATGATCTGAAGCATCAAACCATGGATCCCCAGCGGCGCCGTGACGACGAATCTCGTCTCAGGATATGGCCGAGCGGCCTCCGCCGCCAAACGAGGAATATCCTGATGCCAATGGCGACCGGGTGACAAGAAATAAGGATGCACAATGACCAGCTTGGCTCCCCGTGCCACGACGCGATCGTAAGCGGTCTTAATCGAAGGCTCAGCCAACTCCATATGGGCCGGCTCTATCCGTTCCAACCCCGTTTCAACACGCAAGTGATCAGCCACGACCAACAACAGCTGATTACTTTCTTCTCTGCGGGAACCGTGGTCCACCACGATAATACCGATCTGCTCCAAAGCCCATTCGCTGGATGACAAGATCGAACTCAATTCATTTCCAAAACCCAGTTGATTCAAAGGCTTATTCACGTTCACGATTTACTCTCGGCGTCCTGGTCGTCTCACTGGGCCTATCCGTTGTCTCACTGCATTCGAATGCTGCGCTCGCCTTAGGTGGCCGCACCAACTTTGACGGCCTCGACCAATTGAGCCACCGTTTTTCTCAAACGATTTTGACCGCCAAAGGTCATACCGAGTGAGCAAATTTTTTGGTTTTGAATCTGATGCTTCGGTGACTTTGTTCCACCGAGAATTTCAGCTTGACTACCCGAGATTTCCTTGGCAATGGTGGCAACCTCGAATTCTGACACATAGCGGTCATAGCAGTTGTAGGCTTGCCCCTCGATTCCCTCCGCAGTCAGCAAAAGCGTAGCCGCCTTGGCGACATCAGACACGTGAACTTCCTTGCCACCACGATGACACTCCACCGCTTCCCCTGCAACGACAGCCTTTACCAAATCGAACCATTTACTCTCGGTGGGTGGTTGGGTTACCCCATAAATCCCAGTAGGTCGAAGTGCACAAATGGAGTATTGCTGGCCAAGACCATAGGCATGAATAAACTTTTCGATAGCAGCTTTATGGGCGCCATAATGCGTCATTGGCCACAACGGATGGGTTTCGTCTAACGGCCGATCCTCCAAGATCACCTCGTGAACGGCACAGGTTGAAATAAAGACGAATCGATTCACGTCTTGCTGGCGGGCTGTCTCGATTAATCGCAGAGTGCCGACTAAATTTGCCTCCACAAATTCGACCAAATCGCCCTCTGCTCCTCGAAAACCGGCACCAGGTCGGTCCAAAGCCGCATGAATTACTGCATCACAACCCGACACGAGATCACAGGTCGCATCGGCCTGATTCAATTCGCCCTCGACCCATTCGATCCGACCATCGTCAGGAAAGCCTTGGGTCTGACTTGCGGGTCGCCTCCAACAACGGCAGGCATGTCCCGCATCGAGCAAATGGTCGACGAGATATCGGCCCACAAATCCTGTCGCCCCCGTGACTGCAACCTGCATCGTGACACCCCCGTTCTCGTGATCTACCCACTATTTATAAAAGGCGACTGTTTATAAGCGGCCACTCGTGCACCTACTAGGGATCCACTTCGATCACTGGCTTTTCGCGTTGCACAAGCCGACTGATCTGTTTGAAGCGATCGGACCCCGCTGCCTGGCACCACTCGAACAACGCCATCTCGGTAGTCACTAACGTGGCTCCGCTACTTTCCATTCGTTTGAGTGCCGTCTGATAATCGACCTCAAAACGGGAAGCAATCGCGTCGACTGGAACGTAAACATCGTATCCTACCGCGATCAGATCGAGGACCGTTTGCAAGACACAAACATGCGATTCGATACCAGCGACAAGAACTTTGGTGGTGGAGTGTTTTTTCAACTGATCGTAAAAATTCACGTCTCCGACGCAACTGAAGGTAATCTTATCCGAGACAGGTTGAATAAACGGCTGCAATTCGGCGTGGGTCGCACCAAGTTTCTCAGGATACTGTTCTGTCGCGATTCTCTTGACATCCAAGACACCCGCGCCTTCCAACAATCGTTTGATATTCCAAACCAACGGTATCCGATCCGGAATTGCATTGAGTAATTTATCTTGAACATCAACAACCAATAATGATGTATCGTCGGGAGACATCATTAATCGGCTTCGCAGGTAATCTTCAGACATTTCGACTCATCTCAAAAAGAGCTAACGGAAAAACTCATTCCGTTCAGACAGTTGATTCTTTCTTGGGTTCAGGGGCCCGCAGTAAACGTGTCCCATTCCCGATCACAATTAGACTGGCCCCCACATCCGCAGCCACTGCCATCCACATCGTGGCTTGTCCGGAGGTTGCCAACAAGAGGACCACCAGCTTGACCCCCAAAGCCATGGTAATATTTTGCATCAGAATCGTTCGTGTCTTCCGACTCGTGCGAATCAGCGCCGAAATCTTAGCAAGATTCGGTGACATGATCACTACGTCGCTCGTCTCAAGCACTGTATCGCTCGCCGACTCCCCAAAGGCAATACCGATCGGTGCACGAGCTAAAGCGGGTGCATCATTGACACCATCTCCCACCATAACCAGCCTTGAGTCTCGCTTAGCAGCATCGTCAATCCAAGCAATCTTGTCCGCTGGCAACAAATCGGCATGGAATTCGTCCACGCCGATCGACTCCGCCACATGCTGTGCGACGGAAGAGCGATCACCGGTCAACAAAACGATTTCCTCAACTCCCAAGCGGCGCCAGTCTGAGATCACTTTGGCCGCATTTTTACGCGGTTGATCACGGAGACTGATGGCCCCCAGGAGTTCAGCATCACGAACCACAAACACCCGTGTTGCCGATGGATCGATCGAGTCGGACTTGGGATCATCAATTCCAAGCGTTTGGCAATAACGTGGACTCGCCACGATGTAATCCTGCCCCCCGATCACCCCACGAATGCCATAACCTCGGAGTGGCTCAAAACGGTCCGCGACCAACCTCAGACCCTCCCCATCAAGCGCAGCCGCAGTGATGGCTTGAGCCAAGGGATGCTCGCTGTGACGTTCGAGCGCAGCTGCATATTCCAAAACAGCTTGTTCACTAAGGTCAGCGAAGACCTGCACATCAACGACTTGAGGTTCTCCATCGGTGACCGTACCCGTTTTGTCTAAAGCAATTTTCCGAACCTGCCCCATCGCCTCCAGAAACTCGCCCCCCTTCACTAAAATCCCCCGCCGACTTGCATGACAGAGGCCGCAAACGATCGTAATCGGTGTCGACAAGACCAAAGCACATGGACAGGCAATCACCAGCATCACCAGTGCTCGGTGAAACCAAGTGGTCCAAACGGTCAGAAAACTACCTTGTCCCAACCAGGGAATTGCGTCCGGTGTCAACAACCTTACGAACAACGGACATAAGGCAAGCAGCAGCGCCATCCCGATCACCACCGGTGTGTAAATACGTGCGAAGCGATCGACAAAACGTTCCATTGGTGATCGTCTTGTCTGCGCGTCCTCGATCAATCGCGTGATCCGTGCCGGCGTACTGTCGGTTGCAGAACGAAGCACCTTAACGTCCAACGATCCCTCACCATTGATCGATCCTCCATAAAGATCCGCTCCCTGTTCTTTCGTGACAGGCATGCTTTCGCCTGTCACATTTGACTCATTCACACTAGACGCTCCAGCAATCACTCGACCGTCGACCGGCACACGCTCTCCGGGCAACACCCGAATCATTTGTCCCACATGAAGTTGTTCCACGGGAACTGCAACCAAGCCTTGACTGCCATCCGTGGCTAGCAGATGAGCGGTGGCTGGCGTCGAATTCATCAGCGCCCGAATCGATTGATGAGCTCTTCGTTTACTGACTTCATCAATTAGTAAAGAGATACGAAAGAGAACCATCCCCGTCGCAGCTTCCAGCCACTCGCCGGTTAAGACCGCGCCGATCGACGCGATCGTCAGCAACGAATTCATATCGAGTTGCCGCAAGCAAATGGCACGCCAAGCATTTTTCGCAACCGGAAAACCAGCCACCAGCACCGCCGTCACTGCCAAAACGGGCACCAACTTCGACGGAACAAGGGCCAACCCCAGCGCGAGTGCCAACAAGCCAGCCGCCACCCAAAGGTCGACCGGCATCACAAAACGGCTGGACGGCTGGACATCTCCTGAGTCTGATTCCTGCAAGGTGGCAGCAAAACCGACCTCAGCCAGTGTGGCTAAAATGGTGGCGGAATCGACGGAAGATTCATGCTCAACCCGCAAAGTTCGCGCGAGATAGTCGGGCCGCAGCTGCTTAATCCCACGGATTGACTGTAATCCCGCCTCAATTAACCCCAGCTCGGTAGGGCAATCGAGATCCGGAACGTGCAAGTTCGTCCAGCAAGCTGATGATGTACTCAACGCGGTCAAAAGGGGCTCAGCCGTAATGAGGCAATGAAAGAAATGAAATAATTCAAGTTTGACAAAACGATTTGCTGAGCGCCTTTCACCCAGCTGCCTTCATTGTACGACTCCGCCGGGGCTAGGTCAGCACCGAAGTTCGGCATCGCACTCGCTGCCGAGAATCATCCAACAAACGGCGACGCTGAGTCGCGATTTCTAAAACGGCAACAGCTAGCCATCGGCTTGAAAATAAAAACAGCTGTCCCGCGCGGACCCAGCCCGTTTCCAGGCCGTTCCGGCAGCTCGGTGCGGACGCCTGTTTCTCGAACGGCTTCAAAGCCAATCGGGTGCATTCCGCAGCGAGCCGATTCAAAGCACTAGCCGGAAGTGGGGTCTTGGGACACAATATAAAGACTTGCACGGTACGAATGGCCTGGGAAACAGAGTCTATGAAGATTCGATCAACGACTATTTTGACGGTTCGGCGTGGGAATCGCGTGGCGATCGGGGGGGATGGCCAAGTCACGATGGATACGGCCGTCGTCAAGGCAGACTCCGTTAAAATCCGCCCACTTTTAGATGGGAGTGTCATTTGTGGCTTCGCCGGATCAGGAGCCGACGCCTTCGCATTATTGGAGCGATTCGAAGCCAAATTGAAGGATTACCCGTCAAATGTGCCTCGAGCTGCCACGGAATTGGCGAAAGAATGGCGACTGGATCGTGCCTTAAGGCATCTCCAAGCGTTGTTAGTCGTCGTGGATTCCAAACACACCTTACTGGTTGGCGGCACGGGTGACGTGATCCAACCGACAGATGGAATTCTTGGGATTGGCTCTGGCGGCAACTTCGCCACCGCTGCCGCTCGAGCTTTGATGGGCCACACCGAACTGGATGCCCCATCGATCGTCCGAGAATCATTGACCATCGCATCGGAAATCGACATCTACACCAATTCGAACATCGTCGTGGAGGAGCTAGAGTGCTCAACTTGATGACGCAATCTTCGCCGAACCCCGCATCGGAACAACAATTGACCCCTCGTGAGATCGTTGAACAACTCGACCAACACATTGTCGGCCAACGTGATGCCAAGCGTGCGGTAGCGATCGCCGTTCGCAATCGCTGGCGTCGCCGACAGTTGCCAGAGCAGATGCGTAACGAGGTAGCGCCAAAGAACATTCTGATGATCGGACCCACGGGTGTTGGAAAGACGGAAATCGCGCGTCGCTTGGCCAAGCTGACGGGATCTCCATTCATCAAAGTTGAAGCAACGAAATACACAGAAGTCGGCTATTACGGCCGAGACGTGGAAAGCATGGTTCGCGAACTGGTGGAGAATGCCATCGGGATCGTGCGACAACAGGAAATGAAGTCGGTTGAAGAAGCCGCACATAAAAAAGTGGAGGAACATCTCCTCGACCTACTCGTGCCTCCGCCTGTCAGCCTGGACGTCGGGGGCGACGACGCCAACACGGCCGAACACTACCAGAGATCGCGTGACAAGATGCGAGCCATGCTGGTGGCCGGCGAACTCGAACAGCGCGAAGTCGAATTGACGGTCGAGCAAAAATCGAGTCCTGTCGTACTGGGCGGAATGGGAATGGGGGAACACATGGATGTGGATATCCAAGGAATGTTCGACAAAATACTTCCCAAGAATACGGTCCGACGAAACCTGCGAGTTGGAGAAGCTCGAGCGGTGTTATTCGAACAGGCTTGTGAATCGCTGCTCGATGAAGAAAAGGTCAACGCAGCTGCCATCGAACTGGCCGAAAACGGAGGCATCGTCTTTTTAGATGAAATTGACAAAGTGGTCGCAAGCGACGCCAAAGGGACGGACGTTTCGCGACAAGGCGTCCAACGCGACCTCCTCCCCATCGTTGAAGGTACCAGCGTGCAAACTCGGTACGGCTATATCCGCACCGACCATGTTTTGTTCGTCGCAGCAGGAGCCTTTCACCGAGCCAACCCGTCCGATCTCATGCCAGAATTACAAGGACGATTTCCAATCCGCGTCGAGCTCAACGATTTGACCAAGGAAGACTTCATTCGAATTCTCACCGAACCCAACAACTCGCTCACACGCCAATACGAGGCAATGCTGGCCACGGAAAACGTCAAACTGAAATTCACAAAAGATGCGGTTGAGACTCTCGCCTCCTACGCTCATAAGGTCAACCAAACAACTCAAAACATAGGTGCGAGAAGGCTCTACACGATCTTGGAACGTCTCTTAGAGGAACTTTCATTCGAAGCACCCGAAATGTCCGACGGAAAAGTTGACATTAACGCCGCTTATGTCATCCAACGACTTTCCGACATCGCAGAAGACGAAGACTTGAGTCGTTTCATTCTCTAGTGCTACCCGATCAAATCTCCCCTTCGATCCGACGCGAACTTCAGCCCCTACGGCAACGAGACACTCGACCAACCGAAGCGTTTCCCAACAGGACCAAGCGAAAACGTCGACTACAGCGTAATTTACGGGAGGGTAAAGATGGAAGAATTCCGTTATATCCGCGTGAAGCGATCGGCTGGATCAATCATTGTCCAATTCAAGGAAACCAACCTGAGCATCGAGACCATGGCCGAGTGCATTCGCCTGGAAATCGAGCAACTACTGCAGTTTGAACAACCCCGAAATTTCATCATCGACTTTACCGATGTACGAAGCATTTCGTCCTCAGTCATTTCCACGCTGCTGATGATTCGCAAGAAACTGATCAACTTACGAATCCCACTGGCCCTCTGCTGCGTCCCCATTCCAATCCTAGAAATCTATCGGACGTTGCAACTCACAGAAACTCACTTTCAAGTTTTCGGAACGGTCGAAGACGCCCTCCAAGCGTGTTTGGTAGTCGACCCTGAGTTCCCACCTGAGCAAATGGAGGATTAAGATCAACACGTGCCAAATCGCTTCCGGCACCAACGGCCAAGCTGGCGTACCCTGCTCCCTCTGCCACCTCTCCAAGTCGGCTTTTCTACAGAACGATAACCTGTCACAATCAAGGCCGATCGCCAAGCCGGAATAAACAAATCCATGCGGTAAACTTACAAGCCGGTGCCGATTATCCACCGCTCGTTTCCTGAAAGCCTCGATAAAGAATCGCAGCCCATGTCGAACGCAGATCAGGTCGCCAAAACTCGTGTGCTGTTGATCGAAGACAGCGACACCGATGCGCTATTGATCCAAGCCCACCTCAGAAAGGCGGGACTTCCCGTGGCGATTCGACGGGAAGATCGGCTCAGTACGGGCCTGCGGCAAATCGACTTGGGCAACGTGGATGTGGTTCTGCTGGACTTGAACCTCCCGGACAGTTCGGGACTCGATACGTTTCGCGCGATTCACAACCGGGCGGTGCAAACTCCGATTATCGTGCTCAGCGGACAGGATGATATCGACGTTGCCGTAGCTGCAGTCAGTCAGGGAGCTCAGGACTACCTCACCAAAAGCGAGGCCAATCGAAGCACCTTGGCCCGATCGGTACGGTATGCGATCGAACGTTTTCGCCGTCAACAAATCGAACAAGAATTGACGGCCGCCGGTGAAATCCAACGTCGATTGTTTCCCCAGCAAGCGCCGATGGTTCCGGGCTTCGACATTTATGGGCGTTGCGAGCCAGCCGTGTCAGCCGGTGGTGACTACTTCGACTTTTTTCCAATGTGCGATGGCGGCTTGGGAATTGTCGTTGCCGATGTATCAGGGCATGGGCTGGGGCCATCGTTGATCATGTCCGAAACACGAGCAATCCTACGCACACTCGCCATCAGTTTTTCAAACGTTGGTGACATCTTGACCAGGGCGAATCAAGTGCTCTGCGATGACTTACATGACAATATCTTTGTCGCACTCATCCTGGTCCATTTGAATCCGAAGACCCGCGAAGTCCGCTTCGCGAGTGCTGGACACCCCGCCTTACTCCTTGACCAGTCAGGACGGATCCAACAGCGACTCCAATCAAAAGATCCCCCCTTGGGTGTCATTGCTGACCGACAATTCAGCACGGAGGTGGACGTTCACCTTGCGGCCGGAGATGCCTTACTGCTCTACACCGATGGTATCATCGAAACCATTGACGAAGAAGATCGTCAATTCGGTGAAAAAATGATGGTTGAAACGGTTGCATCGATGCAAAGTCGTTCCAGTCGAGCGGCCGTTGATGAATTGTTCAAACGGGTGCACGACTATGCCAGCGATACGGGCCACCGCGACGATCAAACCGTCGTTGTCGTCACGGCAAATCGTGAATCACCGTAGCTCGGAGGGGAGGAGTCCCATCGAAATCAGGAAGCCAAAGGCTGATTCGCATGAATCGGAGAGGCAACTGGCAGAATTTCGCCCGTCGGATCTGGCTGCGTCACGCGATACTCAACCCGAATGGTCGAATCCATTGGCATGCATTAATCCATGCGTCTCCGCATGAACATTTCATCCGGGTCAAAGAATCCCATGCCCTCGCCAATCAAAGGAACCAGCTGCTGAACAGGCAAGATCACTCAATGGGCTCCTCCGACACGAACAAGACGGGAGGCGATTTCAATCGCGGATCGACTGTCGTCGGAAAAGTCAGTCGTTAACAAGATCCCTGGCTTGCCCATCGCGCTAGCTCAATCGACGGGGCCTCTTCACATCGCCAAACATCCGACCACAACAATTCATCGGAATGAAAACGCTTCGCGCAAGCCACTCACGCGTAGGCGATGATAATCGAAACCGAGATAATCGCGAGCAAAGTGCCCGTCGTAATCAAGGTCCCTAAAATCACCGAGACTGCCGTCTGGCCTCCGAATCATCTCGCAACAACTGGTGCTGCTCTTCGACGTTAAATTCGTCACGAAAAACGCCAAATTCGTGGGCACGCCAAAGTTTCGGCGGTTCGCTTGCCGAATTTGCTTCGTGGGATGTTAGACTTTCCATCGATCACTCTCCGAGGTCAAATGTAACCATCAGTGGCACACGAATCGAAGCAAAAAGTGTGCCCAGAGCAGCAACTATGATGAAAGCAGCTGAATTCGCTACTAAAAAGAGTGATCAACCGTATTCCCAATCTGGCCACAGTGCCGCTTGAAACACATCCGTGCGATTCCGCACACAAAATCACGACCTAAAGCGACTTGATCAACACAACTTCATGAGCCGCCATTCCCCTCAACGTGAAGCAACACGATCGATTCACCCAGTCCATAAGCTGGCAAGAATCGTTCTGCTGTTGGCAACGCTTACCGTCGCCTGCACAAGTTGGTTCTGCGTCGTCAACGACTGGCCGCTCGTGGATGCCATCTATATGACGGTCATTACACTCAGCACGGTTGGTTTCCGCGAAGTCCACCCGTTGACGACAGGTGACAAAGTCTTTGTGGTCTGTTTTTAATCATCGGTTTGGGTGTTTTCATGTACGGAGTTGTCGAGATTGGCGAATTGAGACAATGGTGGAGAAAGCGAAATATGGGAAATGAGCTTAAGTCAATGCATAACCATTTCATTGTCTGTGGAGCAGGGCGCATGGGTCGGATGGTCTGTCAACACCTTGCCGAGCATAACGTTCCGTTTGTCGCCATCGATCGAGACGAAGAAGCGATCGATTACTGCCAACAACAAAATTGGACACTGATCGTTGGCGACGCCACCGAAGACAGCGCGCTCAAAGAGGCTGGTATTCAACATGCACATGAAATCGCCAGCGTCTTATCGACTGATGCCGACAACCTCTATGTGGTCATCTCCTCGCGTTTACTGAAAGAAAACATACGAATCATTGCCCGCGCGAATGACGATAAGGCGGCAGAAAAAATGCAGCGAGCCTGAGCCAATCCGGTTGTCAGTCTGTACACAAGCGGTGCAACCAAAATGGCACAGCTGCTCACTAATCCAAACCTGGGTGATTTCTTCGAATTCGCAGGAGCGGGTGGGCTCAGATTTGATCTGGCGGACATTCGTGTTGTCGAGAATTTACCCTTAGTCGGCAAACGGCTCGACCAAACAGATCTCCGATCACGAGGGGGCATCATTGTGGGTATCCGAAAAGCAGATGGCTCGGTACTGATCCCACCTCCGAGCACAACGGAAATTCAAACCGGAGACAACTTGTTTGCAATTGGCAACACGACGGCGATCGCCGAATTCACGCGTCACAGCCCGCTTACCGACCAAGAAGTTACTCAAGCAACGAAGAAAACCTGATACGCTCGGACGCCTGCCCGATAAAACGACTTCCTTTCACATTCCTGCGCAAATCTGACCGCGACGGAGGGTTCAACCAACGGCGCCCGAGCGGAGCATTCCTCGCCGTCTTAAGGAGCCACGAGAGGCCCACGACACCGTCCGAATTACCCTCAGGAATTCGGCAACTGGGCAAATGCCGGACCGGTGGGCGTCGATCGGAGCCTAGCTCAAGGAGCGAACTGAAGCCCCAACCCGATTCCCCACACGAGACCATTCACAATTTGCCTCGACGCAGTGGTCGAGACGAACGAAATCAGCAGCTTTTGCCGCAGTCAGCTAAACAATACTCGACAGAGCAGATCGGTATGAGTAACATCACACGCTACCCCCTATCTATCCCGCCCGAGGAGCCAACCATGATTTGTCGATCGCGTTTCCCCCTTGCCCTATGCTGGATGACATTTTTTGTTGTTTGCAACACGAACCAAGTCGGCTTCGCTCATACGACTGCCGAAGAGATGACGTCGGCCGCTAATCGCTTCCTCGTATCGCTAACTCCCGAGCAACGCGAAAAGGTCGAATACAAATTCGAAGGAAAAGAGCGTACCAATTGGCAATTTATTCCGATGGAACGAACTGGCTTGGCTTTCAAAGAGATGAAACCACACCAACAACATCTGGCCATGGTCTTGATGCAAAGCGTTTTCAGTCACCGCGGGGCTTCCAAGGCACTGAACATCATGATGCTGGAACAGATTCTTCACGAAATGGAGAACCAAAGTCCAAAGCGAGATCCATCACTTTATCACTTCTACATTTTTGGAAAACCGTCAACCACCAAGACTTGGGGATGGCGTTTTGAGGGACATCACCTTTCCGTCAGCGTCACGATTGTCGACGGTCATCATGTCGTTGGCACCCCATCCTTTTACGGAGCAAATCCGGCAGTGGTCCGGCAGGGGCCGCATAAAGGCTTGCGAGTGTTGCACCAGGAAGAAGACCTTGGCCGCGAACTTGTCAAATCATTGGACGCCGAACAGAAGCAAATCGCCGTTTTTTCTGAAACGGCTCCTCCGGACGTAATCAACGGACCGGGTCGTAAAGCCGCCGCGTTGGAGCCACAAGGACTTTCAGCAAAAAAAATGAACAAGGCACAACGACAAGTACTGATGAAAATCGTACGAGAGTATGTGCAGAATTTACGCCCCGAATTGGCGAGAGAAGACATGAAGAAAATCCGCGAAGCGGGTACCGGAAAAATTCATTTCGCTTGGGCTGGCAATCTTGAGCCCGGCAAAGGTCATTATTATCGAGTGCAAGGTCCAACCTTCGTAATGGAATACGATAACACGCAAAACGATGCCAATCACGTTCACTGTGTCTGGCGTGACCTGCAAAATGACTTTGGCGAAGATCTCCTGAAGAAACACTACGACGCAGTCAAACATACCAATTAGAGCAAAGCTGCGGCAATCACCGCCGAGTCTTCTAAGAACGGCTCGGTGGTATGGCCTCATTTCGACTGCACCAACACCTAGCGGCGCAATTTGCGGTCATCCAACCGATCGCCCGCTGGCCGTCGCACTGGAAGATCCAGCGCATCGCGAGCCTCCAATTCATTGAACATCTTCCGCCGCATCTCGGCGATTTGTTGTTGATAGGCCGGAACTCGAATCAAATTATGGCGTTCGTGGGGGTCGGTTTGCAGATCATAAAAACCGTTCTGATCCCAAACACCATGGTAGAAAATGTACTTATACCGATCGCTCCGCATGGCAAACAAAGTCGGCGTCGCAGGAAAGTTCCATTCCCAATGGTATTCGTAAAGCAGGTGATCGCGCCATTCAAGGGGCTGCCTCTTCAACAGCGGTGCAAACGATTTCCCATCGACATCTAAATTGGAATCAACGCCGGCAAAATCAAGAATAGTCGGCGCCAAATCGATATTCGCAACCATCTGATCAATTTGGGTTTGAGGCGGAATCAAGCCTGGAGCCAAAGCCAACATAGGAATGCGAATTGAGGCCTCGAATGCATCACGTTTGTCGTAGAACCCGTGCTCTCCGAGAGCAAAGCCATTGTCACCCAGATAGATAACAAGCGTCTCTTTCGTCAAATCACGATCGTCGAGAAAGTTCAAAACTCGCCCAATATTCTGGTCGAGTCCGTGTACGGCAGCCGCATAGTCCCGATAGAGTTGCGGCAAAGACGGAACAGGATCCTTGTCAAACGGTCCCGTCTGCATGTGGTCAATTCCATGAATGCTGTACCTTCGATCTCGCACCCAGCGTGGCTGCGTCTGGTAGTTTTCCTCCGAATTGGCCATCGTTTCCGGCAAATCAATCTTTGCCTTCGCGTACCTTTCCTGATGACGAGGTGCGGGTTGGAACGGAAAGTGGACAGCCTTAAACGACAACATCAGGAAAAAGGGGGCCGATTGTTGCTGCATTTGCTTCAACCATTCAATCGCCTGATCGGTCAGCACGTCACTGTTGTATCCCTCAAATTGATTCCGCCTGCCGTTAATATTGAGCGTTGGGTTCATATAGACCCCCTGCCCTGGAAAACTGCACCAATGCTCAAATCCGGGCCGTGGCTTATCATGCTCGTGCCCCATATGCCATTTCCCCACAAAGCCAGTTCGGTAACCTGCAGCTTGTAGAAGTTCTGGAAAAAAACGTGTTCCTTCCGCTACGGGTCTTTGATTGTCGACCACTCGATGCTTGTGCATGAATTGCCCCGTCAAGATGGAAGCACGGCTCGGAGAACACAAGGAGGTCGTGACAAACGCGTTGCGTAAATGGGCTCCTTGAGCTGCCATCCGATCCAAATGGGGTGTTTCCAAGAATTCAGGAGCTTGCTCCATAAATCCAAGAAAATCGTATCGGTGATCATCGCTGAGTATCAGAATCACATTAGGATGCGTGGCCGCCGCCGCTGGCGATAACAAGACGTATCCAAGCACGAAGGTCATCCCCCACGCCCACAGCCGAAAGATCGAGCTCATTTTTTTATCCTTTGTTGTCCAGAAGTCTCTACAGATTGTAATTGCTGCAAAGCAACTTTGCTGCGAGGCTGACAAATGGCTGGAAGATTGGCACAATAGAGCATCTCCAACATATGCCCTGAGCATCGGCAGAAGGATTCCTTACGAATGCAATATTTTGATCTTCAGGTAAATGGTTGCTACGGTGCCGATTTCAATGGTGACACCATAACGCTGGATGAGGTGGTCCTCGCTTGCAGTCGTCTGCGTGAGGATGGTGTGGAAGGCATCCTCGCAACCGTGATCACTGACGAAATTGAGGTGATGGTAAATCGCCTCAGCCAACTGGCTAACTTTCGCCGAAGTGAGTCAATCGTAGCCGAAATGATTCATGGCTTTCACATCGAGGGCCCTTTCTTAAACGAACAGCCAGGTTATATCGGGGCGCACCCAGCCACAGCTGCAAAAAGTGCCAATCTGGACGATGCGAAAAGATTGCTTGAAGCGACGGATCACGAGACTTGCATTTTCACTTTGGCGCCCGAACGGGATCCAGAAATGAAAGTCACCCATTACCTCGCCGACCAAGGCATCACGGTTGCTGCCGGGCATTGCAATCCAACATCCGATGAGCTTCGGGCGGGCATCGATGCGGGACTACGCATGTTCACGCATCTCGGCAACGGTTGTCCTTTACACCTACATCGTCACGATAACATCATTCAACGCGCGCTGAGCTTTCACGATCAGCTCTGGATCGGATTCATTGCCGATGGCGTCCATGTCCCATTCACGGCCTTATCAAACTATCTGCGTACCGCGGGACTGGACCGCTGCTTCGTGGTAACCGACGCGATCTCGGCAGCCGGACTGGGGCCGGGCGAATTTCAACTCGGCGGACAAACGGTGATCGTTGACGAACAACTGGCGACCTGGGCACCCGATCATTCTCATTTGATGGGATCTGCCGGAACCATGCCAAACAGTGAAATCAATCTGCGACGAGATCTCGAGCTGAACGAGACGGCGATTTCTCAGCTGCTGTGGGAGAACCCTCGCCGTGCCATTGGCCTTACTTAGGAGTTGAAACGACAGGCTTCTCCTCGCCAATCGGTCGCCTCTCATTTTTCAGTCGCGAGTTATGAGCCTGAAGGGCGGCCTCCATCTTTGCAACCTGCTTCGGATGCTCAGCGGCCAGATTGTGCAATTCACTGACATCCTGCCGCAAATCAAACAACTGAGGAAATCGGATGCCACCTTTCGATTTCACTCGGCCTTTGCCCCGCGTGCGTAGTTTCCATTTGCCCATTCTCACCGCGTCTTGGCGATAAAAATAGGCTTCGTGTGGACTCTCGGCACCTTCGCGGGCTTCGATGAGGTCAACGATACTGTGCCCGTCAATGATCTGTTGATGCCCATCCGTCACCAGAGACTGTTGCAGATCGACCCCCGCTAATTCCGCAAATGTTGGCAACAAATCAATCGTCCCAGCAACTTCATTGCACAACGTTCCTGCGGGTACGTGGCCCGGCCATCGAACAATACAGGGCACACGCATCCCGCCCTCATAAGTTGTGAACTTCCCGTCACGTAATGGCAACGCAGATCCACTGTTAATCCCGGTTGAAAGCCAGGGACCATTATCTGACGTAAACCAAATGAGGGTGTCTTTGTCCAGTTTTAAACGCTTTAACAAATCCATGATCTGACCAACCGAATCGTCAATCTCCTCGATCACATCGCCGTAGATACCGCGTTCCGTATTCTTGCCGAGAAATTTATCCGACGCGAACAGAGGAATGTGAGGCATCGTATGCGGGAGATACAAGAAGAAGGGTCTGTCTTGATTCGCTCGTACAAACTTCAACGCTTCCTCCGTGTAGCGTTGGGTCAATGTTGTCTGGTCTGCGGGATACTCGACAATCTGCTCGTCGCGCATCAAAGGCACCCAATTCTTTTTCGGTTTTTCTATTTGAGCAGACTCACTCGTCACCCCTTGACGAAATTCTGCATTCACAGCGAAATCTGCTTCCCGATCAAGCTTCATATCATTGCTGTAGGGAATGCCGAAATAGGAATCAAACCCTTGACGAGTGGGTAAAAATGCAGGTCGATGCCCCAGATGCCATTTACCAATACAAGCGGTTGCGTAACCCTGCTGCCGAAGCAACTCAGCAACCGTAATCTCTTTCGGATTCAATCCCTGACGATGACGAGGAAAAAAGACACCCGTGACACTGACCCGATCGCAATAACATCCGGTCATTAATGCGGCTCGGGACGCAGAACAAACAGGAGAAGCGACATAGAAGTCCGTCAACTTCATTCCTTCCGCAGCCATGCGGTCGAGATGAGGAGTTTGAATATCCGGAGATCCAAAACAACCCACGTCTTGATAGCCTTGGTCATCCGTAAAGATCAACACAATGTTGGGCGGACGCCCAGCCAACGAATTGGAAGTTCCTACTAACAGTGCAATCAACAAGATAATTGTCCTTAACATGAATCCAACCACTTCGATCAAACGCCTTTTGATGCAGGGACGAGCGAGAGATTCGCAGACCCTGATACTGCGAGTCATTCCCACGGCGGGCGAATCCCCAACAACAACGGCGAACTGTTGTTTCATCGAGTACGTCCAGACTGCCTTGGCTGTCGACTCTCACTCGCTCTCAATGCGACCGCTCCGTATTCTTACCAAAAAAACAGGATAATTATCTAGCATCTGTCTTCAACCGAAACTAGGATGCCAAGAAAGTGTCACTCCTACTAAAGGAATCAGTCGCAACTCTCCGATGCTAATTGATGAATGAATCAAATAGACGGAAGACAGCGATTAATGATCACCTATGTGCAAAGTCGATTGGGGCAACGACAAAAAAGTTTGACAAATCATCCTAAAGTGAAGGCACCGCCTCACGATGTCACTTTCTTGATAGCAGACCATCATCAGGCAAGGTTTTGCAATGTCCACTTCGAGCTATTTCAAACAGATCCGCGAAAAGGCTGCGGCGTTGGGTGGATTTTTCAACGCCCATCTACATCTAGATCGTTCCGGAACGCATGATGCGACAAAGCGGATGTTACAAAAGGTGGGACGTAGTCGAGAAAATTCGTCACTCTCACTGTCAGCAAAACACGCGCTGATCCCATCGATTCATGCGAGTGAATGCTACAGCCCACAGTCACTCATGAACCGAGGGCGCGCTTACCTCGAAGAATTGATCGATAGCGGAACAACCCGCGCAGACACTCTCGTCGATGTGACGTTGGACAATGTCGCCTTGGTGGGTCTGGAGGTCTATCTTTCGCTCAAAAACGAATATCAAGCAGATATCGATCTTCGCGTGGCCGCTTATTCGCCACTTGGCTTCAAGGATTCGGAACCGGGAAGATGGAAACTGCTAGAAGAAGCAGCCCAACTTGCTGATTTCATCGCAGGCTTACCCGAACGAGATGATCACGAAAATTATCCCGACCACATCGGCTTTGAAGAATCATGCCGTCGAATGTTCGAATTGAGTTTTCAATTAGGCAAGCCTCTGCATTTGCATGTTGATCAAAAAAACTTATCGTCAGAGAACGGTGCAGAGCGAGCCTTGAGTGTGATGACGACAATGAACAATCTGCCCTCATTCGCTAAGGGGCAAGATGCGCTAATCTGGTTTGTCCATATGATTTCGTCCGCATCCTACGAAGAATCACGCTTTGCTCGACTTTTGAGCAATCTGGCGAGTCATCATGTGGGTGTCATCTGCTGCCCGTCAGCAGCTATCAGTATGCGACAACATCGCCCCCGATTGACACCCACCCATAATTCGATCGCCCGCGTTTTAGATTTGCTGGCAACGGGAATACCCGTCCGCATCGGGTCTGACAATATCTGTGACATTACCTCACCCGCCGGTACCACGGATTTGGTTGACGAGCTATTCGTGCTTTGTAACACGATTCGTTTTTACGACATTGAAATCCTGTCCAAATTGGCTGCCGGGATTTCCTTGAGTCACACGGAGCAGATACAAATCAAGACTCACCTGGAAAACGATCACGAAGAAACACTCCAAGCGCTCGCGCAAGAGAGAGAATCAACCTTCCAACCACGGATCTTCAAAACAGCTTGAGCCATGCGAACACAACAAACTTATCGCCGCCAAGTTGGTGATACGATTCCCCAGGTCCTCAGAGCGCAAGCCGATCGTTTCGGAAATCAGGCCGCGGTCTTAAGTCCGGAAGGCTCCGTCATCACGTACGATGAACTCGCAAAAACAGTTTTTGCGCTGTCAGCCAGGCTTGGTCAGGTCGGCGTCAATTCCGACAGTCGTGTTGCAGTCGTTTTGCCCAACGGTCTCGACATTGCCGTTGGAATGCTTGCTTGCTGTTCCACAGCCACCGCCTTGCCCTTCGGAACGCAACATCGAAAAAAAGAGTATCAAAACTATTTTGAAGTCTCTCGCGTCACCCATCTACTCACATCAAAAACGGCGAATTCACTCGCATCCGAAGTTGCACGAGAACGAGGTTTAGCTTGCATCGAGTTGATTAATTCTGAGCATGGCTACACCTTCGCTGATGCCTCGCCTCCGCTCACCAATCACGATCTGCCAACTTCCGTCAACCCCGAGGACGTGGCTGTCGTACTAATGACTTCGGGATCCACCGGGCTGCCCAAATGGGTTCCATTAACCCATAAAAATTTGTGTATCGGAGCAAAAAGCGTTGCAGACTCATTGAATTTGACCTGCTCCGACCTGGGGCTCGTCATGTGGGAGCAGTACCACGTCGGCGGATTGGTTGACCTGCTATTAGCGCCGATGGTGAGTGGGGGAAAGGTGATTTGCGGGGGCAGCTTTCACGCAGAACAATTTTTCGAGTTGCTGGCACGTTATCGTCCGAGTTGGTTCCAGGGGGTTCCAACGACATTACGCGAATTGGTTGTTCACGGCTCGATCAATGGTGATTTCCCACTTCACAATTGCTCACTTCGTCTCGTGCGTTCGGTCGCCGCTCCATTACCCGACGACCTCATGAGGCGATTAGAGGATCTTTTTGATGTGCCTGTAATTCAAACTCTGGGGATGACAGAAGCGTCACCGTTAATTACCACCAACCTCTTACCGCCCCAGCGACGAAAAACAGGATCAACGGGTCTCCCGTTTGGTTGTGACGTTGCAGTGATGGGGAACACCGGATCGCCCCTGCCCGTCGAAAAAGTTGGAGAAGTAGCCGTACGCGGCGATAATGTGTTCGCTGGTTACGAAAACAATTCAGAAGCCAACGTCAAGGCATTTCGTGACGGGTGGTTCTACACCGGAGACCAAGGCTATTTTGACCAAGATGGTTTTCTTTTTCTAACAGGTCGGATCAAGGAATTAATCAATCGCGGTGGTGAAAAAATATCACCGGCAGAGGTTGAAGATGTAGTTCTTGACTTCCCCAAAGTTCTCCAGGCCGCTGCATTCTCGATACCCCATCCGTCCCTCGGAGAGGATGTGGGCATTGCTGTTGTTACCGAGCAACAAAGTCAGATCATGGAAAGTGACATCCGCGATTTTGTACGAGACCAGCTGAGTGCTTTCAAGACACCGGCCATCGTACTTTTCTTGGACGAGCTTCCTCGTTGTCCGATCGGCAAGGTAAGACGGCGTGAACTAGCTGATTTGGCATTTGAGAAAACAAAGAATGCAAGATCGTGCGAGGCAAATCCTACGGAGGGAAACAACGCACCCAACGGCAGACTGCAGCTGATCGAACAACGACTCGCCAGCATCTGGAGCTTGCATCTCGATGTTGAACAGGTAGCCATCAATGATGAATTCCAGCTTTTGGGAGGAGACTCCCTTGCTTGGCTCAGAATGATATTGGCAGTGCAAAAAGTGTTCGGCGTTGAACTTCACGACGATTCCACTCTTTCCGGTGCCACCGTCCGCAACCTATCGGAAAAAATTGACCAACGCGGTGCCCGCGTTACGAATGCTTGTGTTGGAGACAAAGATCTCGCCTTAAAAATTGATCGAGATCTGCTCTCTGCTGGCGATGCTGATCCTAACCTTTCCCAAGCCAAATCCACTGTGACGCGATCGCACCTGCTGAAGAGCCAGTCAATTCACGATTTAAGGATCGCGTTTGAATCGTTCAGAAATGACTTCACGGCGAGTGAATTGCTTGCTACTCTCCGCATGCCGATCGAGGACAAAAATAAGATTCCCGCTGCCAAGAAAGGTTGGCTGGGTTGGTTCCAAGGGCGAACGGATAGACGGGACACCGTCTCATTTCCGATGACTTCGCCAAGAATCCAAAGGCAATTGAGCAAGTGGAAACAGCAGATTGAATTGGACACTCAACACGACCGATCCGACCGCTGGTCGCGTAAGCCTCTTGCCGCCAATGTAAGTCTTTATCAACAAAACAACCTGGGGCCACGAGGAAGAACGTTGTTGATCGGTTTTGCTGGAAATCATATGCGACTGATGTTGCCAACCTATCTATTCCTCGCCCATCTCGGTCAATCCTATGATCTTTTAATGCTGAGTGATTCGCGCCGCAAGCATTTCACTGAGGGAATCGCTGATGTGGCTCCTAGCTTCGGAGAATTGGTCGTCTGGCTGAAGGCTGAAACCGAACGACTGGGTTACGATCGACTTCAAACCATCGGCACGAGCGCCGGGGGACTGGCATCGATTTGCTTTGGGATCCGTATGGGATGCAGTTACATGACCGCCGTCGGAGCAGATTCACTCCAGTCCCACCCGAAATTCACAACCTATTTGCAACGAGGAGCTGGAACCCCACAGCAAACTCCCACAATCCTACTCGCCTGCGACGAGAAAAATCGGCGAGACTTTAATGCAGCCCAAGAAATCCAGAATCGGATCAAAGGTTGCCGCCTTTGCCATTTGACCGCCAAGGGTTCACACAACGTCTTCCGGCCAGCCTTGAAATCAGGCCGTTTGACTGAGTTGCTGCGTATGCTCCTTGGTGAAACGCGCGGCGAAACATTCCCTGGGGCTACAATCCGCCAGATTGATCAGCAAACTGTCTTTCCCGAAGATCACTCGGATTCAAGAGTTGCTTAGACAGCTACGAACACATCTAAACCGTTCGGCTTGCGGCCTCTGCAGCCATCCGCGAGCTCATTTCAGTTGGGCATGAACTGTCATTGAGGATGACGATCGCCCCCGATCCGGCAAACGATCGGGAGGCATCCTATTCGACCACCTCAACCTACTCTTGGGATCTCAAAACCTTCGCGTTGCGTTCTGGCAAAGAATCCAGCCGCCTGTTCGTCGCCGATAATCTTCTCCGCTTTTGGATCCCATTGAATTGTCCGACCAAGTCGGGCGGCAATCGCCGCAAGATGGCAAGAGTTCATCATCTGGACGTGTGTATAGACGTCCGATACAGGCAATCCGCCTTCGGCGATGCAACGATAAAAATTTTGCTTATGGCCTTCTGGCGGCTTGCCTTTGTACAAATTGGTTAGATCCGCATCCGTGTACTGGCCTTCGTCCCATTTCTCGTCAACTGGACCGCCGACAATCTTGCCGCGATTAACAAAAATACGACCTTTTGTGCCTTCAAAGGTGACCCCATTGTCTCCTCGGCTTGTGATGACCATATCCACACCACTATCGAACTTGCAATTCACGGCAAAGTCATGAGAGGTGTTATAGCAATCGTCGACAGTTGGATGTCCATCTTCGAAAGCAACAGGATGATGTGCATCTGTCCCATCGAATTCAATCGGCCCGCATCCCGCCTGGTCCTCGCCTAACGCCCACGTTGCAATGTCGACGTGATGGGCTCCCCAATCGGTGAATTTACCGCCCGAGTATTCATACCACCAACGAAACTGGTAATGACAACGTTTGTCGATGTAATCAACGACCGGCGCCTGTCCTAACCAAAAATTCCAATCTAATTCGGCTGGCGGTGTTGATGTCGCGAAGGGGCCGCCTTTCGGACCACCATTGATTCCCACCGTCACTTTCTTAATGTCACCCAACAGTCCTTTCTGCACCATGTTCACAGCCCGCAGGAATCGTTTGCTGTCGCTCCGTTGTTGAGTTCCAATAAAGAACACCTGATCTTTGTATTTATCGCAAGCGTTGCGAATCAGTTGATTCTCTTCTAGGGTGAGCGTCAAAGGCTTTTGAACAAAGACATGTTTACCTGCCTGTAAGGCTTCGATGGCAATCTTGACATGCCAATGATCTGGCGTGACGATGCTGACAACTTCCACGTCGTCACGGTCAAGGAGTTCGCGATAGTCCTTGTAAGAATCAGCCTTTCCCTTTCCGATGCGATCATCGTTCTTCGCACGATCGGCGTGCCGAGAATCGACGTCACAGACGGCGACCACATCACCAAAGCGAGCATGTTGTCGGGCATCTCCCGTCCCCATGCTTCCTACACCAATACAGCCGATCTGTGGTCGATCATTTTTGTCTTGATTCGCAAACGCTTTTGGCGTCCAAGAAAAGAAAGGCACAACACCGCTGGCAGCTGCGATTGCGCTTGATTTCTTCAAAAAGTCACGACGATCCTTTTGGCGAGTGTTCATAAAATATTCCTCTTTTGGGCAGGACCAGTGATTGGCGATCCGGAGGGCGATTAGCGGGATGGAAGGCGAGGGTAAATGGGCCGTTCACGCTGAGCAAAACAACGCAAATTGGAATACTGTATAGAATACTTGCTTCGGGCCATGGACACCAGCGAATATCATGACGGCAGCGGCAATTCCAGCTCAGCTGTTGCTGACAAGGATTGCTCGATTTCGACAGATCCTCTCTGTAAAAGGGCAGCATTCGAAATCCCGTCAGCTGCTCTGCCTCGGGCAAACGAATCCCTCGCAATAATTTAACAAAGCGAAGCGGTCCGATTTCCGCTTGCCTCTAAGCCAACCATTCCTCGATTACACGCCCCCCCACGTCGGTGAGGCGAAAATCACGTCCTTGAAAGCGATAGGTCAGCTTCAAGTGATCCAGACCAAAAGCATGCAGCAAGGTCGCGTGAAAATCGTTCACATGCACAGGTTTTTCCACCACATTCCAGCCGATTTCATCCGTCGCGCCGTAGGTCATTCCACGTTGAAATCCCCCGCCGGCCATAAACATTGAGAATGCGAATGGATGATGATCTCTCCCGGTATTTGACGATCTTCCTTGACGATTTTCACCCAGCGGTGTTCGTCCAAATTCACTCCCCCAAACAACAAGCGTGTCATCCAACATACCGCGTTGCTTAAGATCATGAATGAGTGCCGCGATCGGCTGATCGGCCATGCCCGCATTAAATTCAAGTTCTTGAGGCAGATTGGAATGATGGTCCCAAGAGGCGTGAATCACGTTCACAAAACGAACTCCCCGCTCTACCATCCGACGAGCGAGCAAGCAATTGCGAGCGAAGGAATCGTAAGTATCTTTTTTGCCGCTAGCCCCGCGAGCAGAATAATCGGGATCGGATCGACCAATCCCGTAGGATTCCAGGGTAGCCTTTGTTTCGCGACTCAGGTCAATCAAGTCAGGAGCGGCCATCTGCATCCGACCGGCCAATTCATAACTGGCAATTCGACTGGCAATTTCGGGATCATGAACTTCTTGATACCGGCGCATGTTGAGCTTTTGCAACGTGCTAAGCGTGCGGTCCTGCAAGCGAGTTGGCAAACCTGGAGGATTTGCCAGATTCAAAACAGGCTCACCTGAATTACGAAACAGCACGCCAGCATAGGAAGTGGGTAGAAATCCACTTTGATAAAGTGTCGCCCCGCCGCTCGACCCGCGCCCCGACGACAGGACGACATAACCCGGCAAATCAGCCGATTCACTTCCCAGACCATAAGTCATCCAAGATCCCATCGTGGGCATTCCGAACCGGGAAACACCACACTGCATCAACAACTGCCCCGGGTGATGATTAAACTCCTGACTATGCATACTTCGGATCATTAAGAGATCATCGGCACAGCCTGCCAAATGAGGAAGTGCATCACTGAAGTCCATTCCTGATTGCCCGTGCTTGTGAAACTTTCGTTTCGTCCCCAACAACGTGGCAGTATCCGGTTGAATAAATGCGAAACGGGCTTGGTCCAAAACCTCTTGGGGCAAGCTTTCACCGTGACGTTCATTCAGCACAGGTTTCGGATCGAATAAATCGACTTGGGAAGGCGCACCGGCCATGAAAAAAAAGATGCATGATTTTGCTCTTGCCGGTAAGTGAGCAACACGAAGTTCGATTGGACTGGAAACAGCTGAATTATCCGCCGCATTGGCAGAGGCCAGCATGCCCTCATTCGTCAACAGGCTGCCCAAGGCAGCTGCCCCGAGTCCGCAAGCGGTTGAGTTAAAAAACTCACGACGAGTACTTTGTAATAATCGCTGTTCGGATATTGGACGGTTCATAAAACATTCATTCGCGGGTAATAAATTCGTCTAAGTTCAACACAGCTCGTAGCGTTGAGGCCCAAGAGGCTTGTTCGACAACCTCCTCATCCGACCATTCCATGTCACTCGCTTCCAACAAAATGAGTTTCCGCGCATCCTCGAGATGCCCCCGATAGTGATCTCGACTCGCTGCCAAAAGTTCGAGCAACGGATCAATCTCAACAACTTCCGGTCTACGAACCACGCAGACCTTCATTGCTTGTGTCATGCGTTCTCGATCGTCACCAGCATACTCCAACACGCGTCGAGCAAACCCATTGGCGGCTTCCGCAAAAACAACATTGTTCATCAGGGCCAGGGCCCCTAGAGGTGTGTTCGACCGATTGCGACGAACATTTGTGACGTTAGCATCCGGACAATCAAACGTGATCAAGGTCGGATGTGGAGCAGTACGTTTGAAAAACGTGTAGAGTCCTCTCCGGTATCGATCACCTCCGAAACTGGTCTTCCACTTAAAAGAGTTGGCATAGGAGATTGCGGCAACCTCGGGTGGCATCGGCGGAAAAACACTCGGCCCCCCCATGGCGGTGTCCAACAATCCACCCACGGATAAAGTAAGATCTCTCAGAGTTTCGGCTTCGACTCGGAATCGATTCTGGCGATAGAGCATTCGATTTTGTGGATCCCGATCAACCATCTCGGGGCGATGCACCGATGCCTGTCGATAAGTCGCTGACATCACGATCTCACGGACGAGCGCCTTGCGGGACCACCCCAAGTCAATAAATCGTTGTGCTAGATAGTCGAGCAATTTTGGATGACTGGGACGATCACCTCGCACGCCGAAATCGTTTGACGTCGGAACAATCCCTTGGCCAAACAGATATTGCCAAATGTGATTAACAAGCACGCGCGCACCAAGCGGGTTATCGGAACTCACCAACCAATGCGCAAAATCGAGTCGATTTGGCGCCGCATTATCGGCAGCAGGAATTGTCGGTAGGATCGCCAGGGAAGCCGGATCCACCGCCTCCATCGGTTGCTCGAACTCCCCTCGCCGCAAAAGATGGGTTTGTCGAGGATTCTTTTTCCGATCTGCAATCGCTCGAATCGAAACCGTGTCGGCCGGCACCGATTGTGATTCTATTTTTTTCAGTTCGGCTCGCGCATCGACCAGCGGTTGACTCGACCTCTGATAGTGCGATTCAATCAACTGTTGTTGTTTTTCATCCCGTTCAGCGACCGCTTTTGATAAGCCATCTCGAAGCTCAGTTGGCAATTCGGCAATTTGCTTTGCCGTCAAGCTTTCCTCCCAAGCCATTGCATTCACAGGAAATTGTTGTTCAAGCTGAGCAACTTTGGCCTGCAAAGCCTCGACCTGCCGCTGACGTTTGATACGAGCGAGGCCCAATTCACGTCGTTCATTTCCTGTTTTTGTAACGTCAACATTCACCTCGTCGGCGTTATCAAAAAATGCATACAACTGGTAATATTCTTGATGGGACAATTCGTCATACTTGTGGGAATGACACCTCGCACAACCGACGGTCAACCCCAGCCAAATCGCTCCCACCGTCTCCGTTCGATCCATCACAGCAGCGACTCTCCACTGCTCGGGATTCGTCCCCCCCTCGGTGTTGGTGAGAGTTTGGCGATGAAAGGCCGTTGCCATCCGTTGTTGTTGCGTTGCATCACTCAACAAATCGCCGGCAATCTGCTCAACAGTAAATTGGTCGAATGACAAATCTCGGTTGATTGCATCCAAGACCCAATCCCGATATCGCCAAGCGTTGGGGCGCGCTTTGTCCTTTTCATATCCATCCGAGTCGGCATATCGAGCCATATCCAACCAATGTCGCCCCCACCGTTCCCCGAAATGGGGTGAGGCTAATAAACGATCAACGAGCCGACCGTAAGCATTCGGCGCGGAATCGTGGATGAAAGCATCGACCTCTTGCATCGAAGCAGGTAGGCCGATCAGGTCATAGTGGAGTCGTTTAATCAGCACCGCGCGACTCGCAGACTCCGAGGGCAAAAGCGAATTCTGATTCAGTCTCGACAACACATACTGATCGATTCGGTTTCGCACCCAGCCAGCCGACTGGAGTTCTTCCAAGGACCCTTCAGTTTTCACCTGCAAGGGGCGATAGGACCAATGTTGTTCATATCCGGCGCCTTGTTTGATCCATCGAGTCAACAAGGCGACTTGATCTTTCGACAACCGCTCACCCTCTGGCGGCATGCGAAGCTCAGCATCCAGATGGCTCACACGATCCAAGAGCGTACTCTGATCAGGAGCCCCTGGAACGATCGCGAAGGCTCCCGAAGTCAACTCGGAAACCGCATCCTGCTGACGGTGCAGTCGCAGGCCTGCCTCATCCTTGTCACTTCCATGACAGGCCAGACACTTTTCAGCAAACAGAGGCTGAATCTGGCGATCAAAGTTAACCTTCGGTTCCGCCAGCCCCCGTGTAGGAAAGGCCAAAAACCATCCACTCGTCAGCATGAGTCCAAAGCAAAACTCACCCATCAAGCTGAGCCAGAATCGGTGGACCACAATCGCCCCGAACGTGTGACTCGGAAGGCGGGCAGGCAAGCAGGCGTGAGAGAATCGCTGCAACGTTGTCGCTCCTTAATGAACGTGCCGATTGAATTCCAGGGCAGCTGCCGCTGTGTCTACTGAGCCGATCCAACAGTCAATCAACGTAGACTCGAAACACGCGGCAGCGGCCCCTTAGTATAACGCGGAAAAAACCGTCCGTGAAACGCGTGCCTTGGCTAATCCCCATCGCTTTTTGCCGTTCAGGATCTAAATCCTCGCATCGGGCACCTCGTCGTTGATCGAACAGCCACTATACTCAAAGGGGTGACCACGCCCTCTTGATCAATTTCTGCCCGGTCACACCTGCCACTCAAAGTCGCGAACCGACACCGTTGCGGAACTGCCAGCATGAAGATCGCCACACTGGGCTACGACCACGATTTACGCGAATTGATTCGTTACGTAATGGCGACAACAGAGCATACGGTTGTTGCCTGCTTTGATCCCGGAGCAGGTCGAGAGGAGCTCGCAGCCATCGCCCCCATGGCCGTGAACACCGACGAAAGCTGGGAAGCGCTGCTGACCGGCAGCGTCGCGGACATGGTCTGTGTTGCAGCTCGCCCCGAACAAACCCGACAAGCTGAGCAGCGAGATGAACAGCTGCGAAAACTTGTGCAGGGCCCATCGCCGCTGATCATCATCCCGCCCAGCTGTCAAATGATTGTTGGTTTTGAATTGGAAATGATTCGCCAAGATAGTGAATGCTTGATGATTCCCTATCACCCGGTCCTTTACCATCCCGACTACCAACGGTTGCGCCAGATCGTAAACGGGGCAGAATCTTCGCCGCTGGGAAAAATCGAGCAGTTAGTTTGGGAAAGACAGGCCAACCATCGCGATCGTAGTAGCGTCCTGCACGCGTTTTCACGCGATGCCTGCGTCCTTCGCGATTTGCTCGTAAATGTCAGTCGTCTGGCTGCCATGGGTGGATCGGACGACGACAATGCCCTGGCAAACCTTGGCGTGCACCTAACGGGAGACTCGGATCGGCTCGCTCGCTGGTCAATTGGCCCGATCAGCCAAGCAGCAGGAGCAAAATTGACGGTCATCGGCTCTCAGCAAACAGCCTCGCTGATCATGCCGGAGAGAAGCTTTGACTTCGAGCTCCTGCTAGATGGCGTAAAACAACAAGCAGAAAGCGGATCTCCTCCGGCTCAACTCCTCAAAGTCGTCACGCAAGAAATTGAGAAATCGTCGTCAGGAACGAATAACTGGGAACCTGTCTGCCGTGCCCTCGAATTGGAAGAGGCAGTCGAACGGAGTGCCCGCCGCGGACGCACCATCGAGTTACATAACGAGATGGTGACCGAGCGTGAAACGTTCAAGGGGATGATGGCGGCGGGTGGCTGCGGCCTCCTGCTTTGGGTGATGACGATGTTATTGATCGCCGGTATCGTGGAGGGGCTTCAGCTTCCAATACGAGACAGCTTTTTATGGAAATTATGGCCACTCATTCTCTTCGCCCCGCTGGGCATTTTCCTTTTTCTCCAGTTGTTTCAGCTAGCATTTGCCAATCGGAATCCGGAGCCGCAGGCGAAAGCTAGCACATCAACTCGGCGTGAAACGGCAGAATAAGCCGCGATTCGGGCCAATCCATCGGCCCGAACCGTCTGTCAGTCAAGCAGATCTTAGAACTCTGGCTGCGTGCGATGTTCAATTTGGGTCAACTGTACGGCGCCAGGCTCCGGAGTTGGAGCGGTGGAAACGGAATATCCGAATAACAAGATCAGCCCCTACCGCGGAGAGCGTTCGGAATCCCCTCTGCAGCTCCACCGCAGCCTCCTTCCAACGATTGCCAAAGCACACGATGAAGCACTCCCGACCAACTAGGCAATGCCCAGCAAGCTGTCTCCAAAAACTCGCCTTTGCGTTGATTTTTGTTGCGATATCGAGCAATCTCAGCAGTGCATCATCGCTACGACGATCGGCAATTGTCCGAGCCGTTGCCCAAGCGCGACCGGCCGTCGTAAGCATCCATGGCCAAAAGACGATTTCCAACGACCAATACCGCAACGCGGGTAGTCGTCGCGTCAATGGCATGGGTACAGGTGTGATCATCGATGGACGTGGCTACATCGTGACCAACCATCACGTGGTTGAGAGCGTCGGCGAAATCAAGGTCAATTTGGACAATGGCAAAGCGTATGTCGCTCGTTTAGTCGCCCACGATCCGTTCACCGATTTAGCGATCATCAAGATTCCAACTCGCGACAAGCTCGATCTGATCAACATTGGCAATTCACAAGATTTGATGACCGGTGAAGAGGTGATCGCGGTGGGCAATGCTTACGGTTACGAACAGACCGTGACTCGCGGAATCGTCAGCGCCTTGCATCGGACCGTCAAAGTCAACGACGAACAGAAGTACTATGACTTGATTCAAACGGACGCTAGTATCAATCCGGGCAACTCGGGCGGTCCGCTACTCAACGTGGATGGCGAAATGATCGGTATCAATGTAGCGGTGCGTGTCGGCGCTCAGGGCATTGGATTTGCCATTCCCGTCGACAAAGCGATGGAAGTCGCGGCTCAGTTATTGAGCAAAGAACGAGCCGGCATTTGGCATGGGGTGATTACCGACCGCAAGGGGCCGGAGCGAAACCAAGGATTGGTCGCCGCGAGGATTCAACAAAGCAGTCCGGCCGCCACGGCCGGCATTCGCCCCGGCGACGTGATTTCAAGGGTGAACAACATCAAGATTGCGAGAGCCTTGGATCTAGAGCGGGCGTTGATCGGCATGCGTGTAGGCCAAGAGACATCAGTCCTGGTTCAACGTCAGGGCACGGAGATTCCAATGCAGCTGACATTGGCGAGTGTTTCCAGTTCCAAGCGTCAAAAGCTCCAGTCAGCCACGTCGGTATTCGACACGGCTTGGAGCACATTTGGCATGCAATTAACGGAAATCCCAGCCAAGGATTTCCACAGTAGCTCGGACCAATTCAAAGGCGGACTGCGAATTGTGACGGTACGTGCCGCAAGTCCAGCCGCTCGCCAAGGCGTACGTTCGGGGGATATCCTGGTTGGTTTGCACAAGTGGGAAACATCATCTGCTGCCGATTTGGCATACATCCTCAAACAGCCCAACGTCAGCAAGAATCAGTCAGTCAAGTTCTTCATCATGCGTGGCAACGAGACACTCTTCGGCCATCTGCCTGTTACGCATCGCCGTTAAAAGGGATCATCCGGGTGCCTTGTGAACCGGGTGCCAGCCTGACCATAATGAAGCTTTCGATCCTTCGCGCGAGCAGATGTGGAAAATGGAAGCAGAGTTTGTTGCCTGGCTCCGCCAGCGTCTTGCAACCCAACCGACGACTCCCTTGGGCTTGAGCGACGATGCTGCCTTGCTTCCAGTCGCGGGTGACTGCGTGATCACCTCGGATTTGCTATGCGATGGTGTCCACTTTGAAATGAAAGACACCGATTTTCGGCGCATCGGTCACAAGGCCCTGGCGGTTAACCTGAGTGATTTGGCCGCGATGGCGGTCACTCCTCAGGCTGCCTTTGTCTCCCTGCTCTTGCCGCATGAAACAACCCTGCAAATGATTCAGGAAATCTACGAAGGCATGCTTGCCTTGGCGGAACGATACGATCTGGCGATCGCAGGTGGCGATACAAATCGTTGGCACGGCGCGTTGGCAATTTCGATTACGGCAACAGGAATACCGACCGAGGCGGGAGCGTTAACTCGTAGTCGAGCCCAGGTCGGGGACGCAATCATGGTGACCGGTCAACTCGGCGGCAGCCGCCTTGGTCACCACCTCGACTTTGAACCGCGTGTCAGCGAAGCTTCCCTCCTGCATCAAACCTACGGCCTGCACGCTGGAATGGACATCAGTGACGGATTGACTCTTGATCTTTCTCGGCTTTGCGAGGCCAGTCGAGTCGGCGCGGAATTAGTGCTCGACAGGATTCCAATCTCTGAGTCAGCCGTTCAACTTAGTCGACAAACGGAAAATTCCAGTCTGAGTCATGCCTTAGCCGACGGAGAGGATTTTGAGCTCCTGTTCACCCTGGATACAAAACAAGCCCAGCGAGTCACAGCAGCCCAACCGCTTGCGATATCGGTCACCCAAATTGGCACCGTGATCGCAGAGACGGGACTCTGGCACCGTGACGAACAAGGCATCCGACAACCGCTCCAACCCAAGGGCTATCTCCACTAGACCTCTACTCGCAACCACGAACAGCGTCATGCAATCATTTTGTTACCTCGCCAATAATGAAGCCGACACGTCCCAATTAGGCGCGAACTTGACCGATCAATTACCCGTCACGGCAATGATTGGTCTGTGCGGAACACTCGGCGCCGGCAAAACACGGTTGGTCAAAGCGATCGCCGAAGCGTATGGCGTTCCCGCTGAAACCGTGGTAAGCCCTACTTTCACTCTCTGCAATGAATACACCGGGCGTCGTCCGATTTTCCACTTCGACATGTATCGCATTGCCGATGAAGATGAGTTACACGAAATTGGATTCGATGAATACCTGCAGCGACCTGGCCTGACCATCGTTGAATGGGCGGATCGTTTTGCCGAGGCGATGCCAGTGGACAAACTCACCATCAGCCTGGACGTTCTTTCAGAAACCACACGGCAAATCACATTGACAGCCGAAACGGCGACCTATGAAAACCTGCTAGAAGCACTCGCCTTGAAGCTCAGCTAGTCACCTGTCCTGATCTCCATCAGGACACTCAAGCTCTCACCTCCTCGGAATCGGGGCACGGATCAACGTTACCCGTCCAATTCCACCTCATGCATCAACGTGATTCGTCGCGCTGCACGGATGTCGCGACACCAGGCTTTGTTTTCAGAAATCGAGTTCGTTTGCAGAAGACTCGAATGCGTTCAGAATCCGACAGCCAACCAGCTGCCGTGGCACCGGCCGTGGCACCGGCCGAACGGTTTAACGCCTCGTGTCCGTCCGCGAGCGATCAAGCGTTCTCCAACACCCATTGTACAGCATGCCGCATCAACTCTGCAGAACTGGAAATCTTCATTTTTGCCCGAATGTGATCACGGTGGGTTTCGATCGTCTTGACACTCAGATGCAGCCGATTGGCAACTTCGCGGGTCGTGAGTCCTCGACCGATCAAGGTGAAGACCTCCAACTCTCGATCCGAAAGAGTTTCAACGGGGGACTGTTGACTTGAATCGCCACCATCGATCAGGTCATTCAACAAACGATCTTTCATTGCAGCGCTCAAGAAAACATTCCCGTCAAGCACCTGCCTTATCGCCTCAATGACGTTTTCGGGAGCTTCCTCCTTGTTGACATAGCCTCGGGCACCGGCGCGGAGTGCACGTTCGGCGTAGAGCGTTTCGTCATGCATCGATGAAACCAGCATTTTGACTTCTGGTTGTCGGGCTCGGATCCGTTTGATGAGTTCGACACCGTTTATGCCCTTCAAGCCAATATCGATCACCATCAGGTCAGGCCGAATTTCCCCCACGACGGATAGGGCATCCTCACCGCTAGCAGCTTCCGCGCAGACAACAAGATCAGATTCGACATTGATCAATTGACTCAACCCGTGCCGGACGAGAGGGTGGTCATCCACCAGCATAATTCGACGCTTTTGCTTCTCAGTTGCCACTTTTCGCGGAACCCTCATCGGGAGTTAGGCGCACCACACACGCAATCTCAGTACCAAAACGAGACGACGACTTCACCTCGAGATCCGCGCCGATCACATTCGCTCGGTAACGCATGATCGCAAGCCCCATGCTGGTCTGGCGACGAGTGTCGTGGGAGATCCCGCTGCCAGTATCATGAACTCGCAGCAAAATCATACCTTCGTGGCCAATTAATGACACATCAATCCGCCCGGCTCCAGAGTGTTTGACGGCATTATTGACGGCTTCTTGAGCAATCCGATACAGCTGGGTGGCGATGGAATTGTCCGGAATCCGCACTTCAAAAGCGGCGGTAAAGCGACAGACGATTCCTGATCGATGAAATGTTTGTTCCGTCAACTGTTCTAAAGCCACCATCAATCCATGCTCATCCAAATCGACCGGAGCGAAACCTCGCACAAGCCTCCTCACCTCGCGAATCGAACTCTGGATCCCCTCTGCAATCGCCCCTGCATCGGCAACCTCAGGCAACTCTTGATCAGCGAGTCGTCGCTCGAGACTTTTGGCCAAGAAACTCAAACCCGTCAATTGCTGGCCTAATTCGTCATGTATTTCATGCCCAATTCGTTGCTGTTCACGCGCACCAACGTCCGCAACCTGTTTTTCAAGCATCTTGCGTTCGGTAATATCCTGTGCGATTCCAACAACGCGGAACACCTGCTGATCTTGATCTAGAATCGGGACGCCATGATCGTGGACCCAGCAAACTCTTCCATCAGGTCGCACCACGCGATATTCAACATCATAGGTGCCGCCCTTGGTAGATTGGAGAAATTCTCGTTGTACACGTGCACGATCGGCCTCATGAATCGCTTCGAACCAGAGATTCGGATTTTCGTACAACTGCGCCCTGGGTCGCCCCCAAATCCGTTCGTAAGCAATACTCACATACAACGATTTAAAACTATCCACTTCGGTCACCCAGAAACAATCAGGAATATTCTCAGCCAGCTGCCGAAATCGTTCCTCGCTCTCAGATAAGGCTGCCTCGACCTGCTTTCGCAACGTGATATCTGTCGCAATTCCAGCAATGGCATACGGGCGTCCCAATTCGTTCATGAGCGGAAACTTTAGCGAAATGTAGGTTCGAACCTCATCGCCATGTAGAACGGTTTCCTCAAAGGTGATCGGACAGTTTTGCTCCACTACTTGCCGATCATTTTCTCGGAAATTGCGTGCAATTTGCTCCGGAAAGAGTTCGAAATCCGTCTCCCCTTGAACACGCGCCAGCGTCAGGTTGAACAACTCCTCAAAACGACGATTGATCAGCAGATAACGACCCGCTAAATCTTTAATACAAATGATGGCGGACGCGTGATCCAAAATCGATTGAAATTGATGACGACTCTCATTCAGTTCCCGTTCCGCCTGCTTGCGTTGCGAGATATTGAGCCAGGTGCAATTTACATAAGTCAGATCACCGCGTGCGTTGCGAACCGCAGAAGCTCGTTGCCGCACATCAACGATCGTCTGATCTTTGCATTGCACTCGCAAATCATGCTCAATAAAACCCTGCCCTTCCATGAGTTCCCGAAAGTTCTGTTTTATCAATCGGGCCGATTCACCGACACAAAAGTCGGCAACTTCCCTCCCTAACAACTCCTGCTGGTCGTAGCCCAAGGAGCGCACAACCTGCTGATTGCAAGCGGTGATTTTTTCCGACACGGGATCAATCGAAAGAATCATCACCGCAGCAAGATCGAAAAGTTCGCGATAGTTTGCCTCCGGCAAATCCATAACCGCCCCTTTGTCAAGCGAAAACACGGTGGTGCAAAATCGGCCGATCCGGATTACGGACAAACCAATCCCGATTATTGCCTGATGTTGATTTCCTCATCTCCTGCCAGCCGATCTCGCCTCGACAGGCGAAAAAAACCGCCGTGGCGCTTTCCCCCACAAATGAGGTCAGGGGTTCCCCCAGTTCATTGCAAGTGTATCCCTGATTCTCAAGTTGATGATTTAGGCCCCATAATTTTCACAGACGACTGGATATTTTGAAAGGGAGCTTGTCATGCTCACGCGAACGAGAACCATCACGGTCAATGCAGCCTTCTTGCACGACTTGAAGGAAGATAACATCCACCTCCGTGAATTACTGATCGCCTTAAATCAGGCTCTCGCGCAGCCGATGCATCGGCCAGTCCAACCAGCCATCTTGGCAGAACTCTTAGGCCGCCTTCGAGATCAATTAGCGACGCACTTTGCCCTGGAAGAATTCTTTGGATATTTTAACGATGCCGTCAACGTCGCACCTCGACTCAGCGTCCAAGCCGATATTTTACGCAGCCAACATGTAGCTCTCTTTTCCGAAATCTGCGATCTGGTCGACGATGCTGAAAGTCTTTTGTATCAAGAGTCCCGAATCATCGGCGTTGATGATGTCGCCCAACGTTACCAATTATTCAACAAGCATCTGCGATCACACGAGACGTGTGAAAACGAACTGATCTTGAACGCGCTTAACGACGACATGGGCGGCGGTGACTAAGCTGCCCAGTCGATTGCAACAGTCGATTGCAACAGTCGATTGGTTCCACAACCAGCCGCCAACAATCATCCCCACGATGATTGAGACGGGAAATTGCGATCCGACAAATTGCTCCCAATCGAAATCCTCGGCGGATCCCATCCAAACTTCACAGGCGAGAGCTTCACGCGTCTCGGTAAACAAAAACCACTCGATCCGGGCCTCACCCGACCGTTGTCATGGAGGCTGGAAACCGATCGTAACTCGCAGAAGTTTTCCAACTGTTCCATTCGGTGGAAGGACGCATCTTGTCCCGATGCCGATCGTTTGCATCTACCGATGTGATCCAGCTTGCATCTGGAGTCGATTCTTACTCTCCGCGAACCTGCTTGAAATAATGAACACCTTTTTTGTTGGAAGAGACGACATCAAGCAACCCATCCTTATCCACGTCGACAACCTCGAATTGAGTTCCAGGTCCGCTGTCGCGATCGAACAGATGGGGGGTCCACTTTGGTTTACCGTTTTCACGTGTGAGCCGATACCAGTAAAAGACAGCCGGCTGGTCGCCTCCAGGATCGTTACCTCCATGCGCCCACCAGCGTTTTCCTGTCACAAAATCTTTCAGACCGTCACCGTCCATATCGGCCAAACAAAGCCCGTGGGTCTGGGAAAAACTCGCATCAATTTCGTGTGTCTTCCATTCGTTGGGCTTCGTCTGTTCATGCCACCAGATACCGAAGTTGTGAGCACTACTACTGAGCAGATCGTTGTCACCATCACCGTCGACATCATAGACATACATCTGAGAAGCAGCTTTGCCAAAGGGAGCCGCATGAAAATCCCACGTGGCATCCATTCGATCCTCGGGGGCTTCCCACCAGCCCGCTGGCACGACAACATCAAGTCGTCCATCGGAGTTCACATCGCCGATACCGAGTCCGTGATCATACTTTTTCGTTCCCGGCGCGGCATTTCGTGAAATACGATGGATCGTCCAATCCGCCTTCGGATCTGATTTTGCTTTCAAGAACGCGAGAAACCGTTCGGGTCCATCGGAAGTCGGGGTGCTTGGCGCCACGCCCATTACCCACTCTCGTTTGCCATCTCCGTCCAAATCGAGAAATTGGGGACTTTCATTATTTGACACGGGCGTAATTTGATGGCGTTCCCAAGCCCCCTTCCGTCCCTTAGGATTTTCGAACCACCAAGTAGGCGTACCTGGAAAATCAACGATCATGACATCGATCCAACCATCACCGTTCACATCATGCGTCATGTTGACAAACGAATTCGCATAGCCTTTCGGTTGGTATTGGGGAGCTTCTGCCACCAGCGAGTGCATTTTCCAGTCCGGCGCTTCGTACCAGACAAAACCGGCAACAATATCATTTAAACCATCTTGATTCAGGTCCCCAACCGCGACGCCTTCACTGCGAAATTGCCCGTCCAAACGCGTGCGTTCAAACTTCAAATCCGGCTCTGCAAAAGCGACTGCCGTGAAATTCAGAGCGCCCAGAAGAATTGCGAGTGAAATCACGTTCCCAATCACAAAAGAAGAACGGTTTTTGTCTGCCAATCGTTTAAATCGCGCGCTCACTTGTCCATTTCTCCTCAACCAAATCATTAAACGGGGTTTCTTGTAGCGACAATTGGGACGCATCCACCGTCATCATATTCGCCTTGGCCGCCAATAACGAGTAGAAAGATAGATATCGGTCACATTTCAGGCGGCGGAGCAAAAAGGCTCGCGGCAACCTGCATAAGGGAACCCACTGTGTTTCGTAATCTTCAGATTCTACTGTTGTTGACCACCTTTCCCACGCTGGTCCAGGCGGAACAGGAGGATGGCAACTCAAACGCCCAGACCGACACGACAATCAATCAGCTCGTCAATCAGACTCGCGACTCGGTGGTCACCATCACCGTCGTGGGACGGGATGGGAGAAAGGCGGGCATGGGAACCGGCTTCGTTATCTCAAGCGACGGTTTGATTGCGACGAATCTTCATGTAATTGGAGAAGCGAGACCCGTCAAAGTGCGTTTTCACAACGGGCGCCAATTGACCGCCACCGAGATATACGCTTCGGACCGCCAATTCGACCTGGCCATCATTCGAGTGGCGGCTGACGATCTGCAACCGCTCTCCTTATCAATCGCTGACGCGGTACCTCAAGGAACTCCTGTCGTCGCCTTGGGAAACCCGATGGGACTACGTCATAGCGTCGTGAACGGCATCGTCTCGGGAACACGAGAGGTTGACGAAAGAGAGATGATCCAACTGGCCATTCCGATTGAGCCCGGAAACAGTGGTGGCCCCCTGCTAAATTTACAAAAAGAAGTCGTCGGAATTGTGACCATGAAATCGGCAGTGACCGCCAATCTCGGCTTCGCGATTCGCGTCTCTGACCTGAAGGCGCTACTGAATTCACCCAACCCGGTCCCAATCGAACGTTGGATCACGATCGGTGCGCTTAACCCGAAAGATTGGAAGACGCTGTTTGGCGCAAACTGGCAAAAGCGTGCAGGACGCATTGTGGTGGCAGAGGCAGGCGACAGCTTCGGAGGCCGTTCCCTCTGCTTGGCCAACCGAGAATTGCCGGCTGAGCATTACGAGGTGGCTGCGTTTGTCCGACTGGATGACGAATCTGGCGCGGCAGGCTTGGCTTTCGGATCAGACGGAAAGCAACGTCATTATGGCTTCTATCCTTCGGGTGCTCGCTTAAGATTAACACGATTTGACGGCCCGACGGTCTATACCTGGCAGGTCCTAGAGGAGATTGAAACGGAACATTATCGGCCCGGCGAATGGAATCATTTCAAAATCCGCGTCGAGGACGACATCTTGCGATGCTTTGTCAATGATCAACAAGTCATTGAAAGACGCGGCAGTCAAATAAGACGTGGAAAAGTCGGCTTGGTCAAATTCCGACAAACGGGCGCCACCTTTAAGCAATTCGAATTACTTGAAACGATCGAACCAAAGCAAATCTCGCAACAGCGTCAACAACAGCGACAACAACAAATCGATAAAATCGATATCAGCTCGTCCATCCCGACTCAACAAATTGATCAGTTGAGTGAAGACACTGAAGCCAGCCTGATGGTGCTTCAACAAAAGACCACGGAGCTCGAGCAGCAATTACAACGTTTGAAACAGATTGCCAATGACGTACACGTGTTCCGCGTGTGCAAACAACTACGTCAAGCTCTCGACGCGGAAGGACCGACCAACTTGATCCGTGCCGCTCTCCTTATTTCTCGTTTAGACAATCGTGATCTCGACGTAAAAACATATGAAAACGAGTTTAAGGAGTTAACAGCACAACTGCTGACCGAGCTTACAGATAAGATGACTCCGGCAAACAAAATCGACAAACTCAATCAGTTTCTCTTCAAACAGAATGGCTTCCATGGCAGCCGAACCCACTACTATCATGCGGCGAACAGCTATTTTGATCGCGTATTGGACGATCGCGAAGGACTACCGATCACGCTCTCATTGCTTTACCTAGAAATGGGGCGGCGACTGGGATTAACGATCGAGGGCGTTGGCCTGCCGGGGCATTTTGTTGTCCGCCATCTCCCGATGGAGGGTGATTCTCAGTTGATTGATGTATTTGATGGCGGGCGAAAATTAAGCCCAGCGGACGCTCGAAAAATCGCCTCGCTTGGCAACGACGTACCGTTCCGAACCGAATATCTCGATGCTTACACCGAAACAGAAATCATTTTGCGAATGCTAAATAACCTACAAGGTATTGCACAGCGAGACGGAGATCGTGAAGCAATGCTGAGGTATATCGAAGCGACCGTAACTGTCGATCCGACAAATCCATCTCATCGCGGAGTCCGTGCCGTACTGAGACAAGAAACGGGTCGCAAACAAGCGGCTTTGGAAGACCTCAACTGGTTCTTCGAGACAGCCCCGGAAGGAATCGATTTGGAGCAGATTCAACGAATGAAAGATCTCTTCTCAAAACCCTGAGTTGGCAACAGCTTGAGCAATCGAAAAAAAACTGCCTGATCCGCTTCTGACCTGTGACAAGCTGCCGGCTGAACGGTCGGCTTGGTCGCAAAGCGGCATGCGGGCGATTGTTTTTATCTCCTGACAGCCTCGGCGTACTCGTAGACGCTTTTGGCAGTCCGATCAAGATCACCCACCAGCCGGCTGTCGATCAAATGTCGATTGGATAGGAAGCGACAAACATCAACGCGATTTCTGACTTGTGGCTCCAGGACTGTTCTCAAGCAGCCAGTCTTCCAACGTCACGTGCAGGACCAACGGAGCTCGCAAGAGAGCAGCTCGTCGAGGCAATAAGTTTTGCAGCCACGGACGTCCGATCACCGCCGATAACGCGCGCATTCTCCGACTGCCTCGCGTCTGCGCCTCAACATTGGCCGCTAATCGATCAAATGTCGCCGGCAGAATATTCGGGTGTGGACCTACGTGCACGACAAGTTCAATCCCCATCGACAGCAACTCGTAAACCACGTCCCAAAGCTGCTGAGTGTGATCAATCCAGCTTGAAATGATTTCACGAGAATTAAATGGGTGATACGACTGTTTTCCCGTAACCATGGAAAGCACCGGAGGCTTAGGTGCGCGAAAACCACCTGGCAACGTGTGTAACATGACGGAAGCTCGATCCGTAATGTTCCTTTCCCAAACGATTGGCGTGTGCAGGGGAGGCCAATGGTGTTCGTTCATTCGCAGGTAAATCCGTTGAGGAAGGATCTCGCTCAAATGCTGCTTCAGTCGTTCCACTGTATCGTCGGTTCCCATCACGAGCAGCGAGTTGGGTGACAACCACGCAGAAACGCCCAACACGCCTTTCCCTTCGGCATTCAATTTCAAGCAAACCTCATCCACTCGCTCAACGGAGATCGATTCACCACGTGAAAAGAGCACACCCATCGAAACATCTTTCGCCAAGTCGGCACAGTCAGCAGCCATAGCCAATGGAATTCGAAGGGCGTCTCGCATTTCGTAAACACCTCCAGCAACTAAAGCAGCAATTTCTCCCAGACTGAACCCGATGGAAACACGTGCCTCTTGATGGTCGACACCATGAAACGAGGATAACAATCGCAATTGAGCCACCTCCATCGCCACGATCATCGCGATCGCTTCGTCGTAGGTAGCTAAAGTCGTCTCCTCCTCGCGCTCGATCCGGCCGGCCAGATCAATCGGTCGACCCACGACGTCGGCGCAGACAGCCGAAGCTTCAGCCAGGACACTTCGGACCGTTGGCCCATAAGCCGGGTCGCTGAGCATTTCAGCGCTTCGGCCGAGATTCTTGACGTTATAACCACGAAAGGCCAATACGGCGTTCGTCATTTTCAGTTGATTAGTCATAGATATTCCTAGACGGCGATTCCGTCTACTCATCAAGTTTTGCAACGAAACGCAGCGACCTCGACAATCACTCGGTAATCACTCGGTAATCACTCGGTCAATCGCTCTCTGGCGCTGCACTCAGGCGATGGCAACTTCGATTTGGGGGCCAAGCTGATTTGAGACAACGTCGACGAATCGTCCGCCCAACTTGCTTCCAAGCAGCTTGCCCACTAAAACCAATCATAATCAGAGGATCACAGTTTCAGTTGGTTTACGACAAGATCAAATCGGTGCCAAGTAATAACCCAAGTCATTTAACAGGCAAAGTCGCCGTTGTAACCGGTTCATCCAGCGGAATCGGCCGAGCGATTGCGTTACAACTGGCAGCCAACCAAGCAAATGTGGTTATCCACGCTCGTGAAAGCGAAGCGGCAGGCGAGGCGGTTGTCAAACAAGCTCATGAACTGGGCGTCGAAAGTCGATTGTTGCTGGCAGATATTTCTCAGCCGCAATCCGTGCTGGAATTAGTCGACACCTGCTGGCAATGGAAAGATGGTGTCGATATTTGGATCAATAACGCCGGCGCTGACGTGCTTACAGGTGCCGCCAGCGATTTTTCATTTGCTGAAAAATTGCAACGACTGTGGGAAGTCGACGTGATGGGAACGATCCGAGTGGCCCGCTTGGTCGGCAAACGCATGAAAGCGCGCGGCAGCGGCGTAATCTTGAATGTCGGCTGGGACCAGGCCGAATTCGGCATGGCTGGCGACAGCGGCGAAATGTTTGCAGCGACCAAGGGTGCGATCATGTCGTTTACCCGCAGTCTGGCTCGTTCCTTAGCGCCTCAAGTGAGGGTCAATTGCCTCGCACCCGGTTGGATCAGGACCGCCTGGGGGGATCAAGCCTCGACCTACTGGAATGAACGCGCACAAAAGGAGTCCCTTCTGCAACGCTGGGGCACACCGCAAGATGTGGCAAATACAGCCTGCTTCCTGGCTTCGCCCGCGGCCGCCTTCATGACCGGACAAATCATTGCCGTCAACGGTGGATTGGTCGGTTCCGGCAACGAGTCTGATTGTGATGACTGATCGGGAAACGCTCCATTTTGTGACTGGTCGGCTGGCGGAACCCTCCTTGCGTCGCATTGTCAGTGAACTATCAGTGCAAGCGGACTTTGATTTCACGATCGACGTTCTGCCGATTACCGTCGCCGCCCTCATGACGCCCAAGTGGATTGCCCGCCACATTCAAATCCCCGCCGCCACCAGCCGCATCATTTTGCCGGGATATTGCCACGGGAACCTTTCGCCGCTCACAGAAATCACATCGTTACCGATTGAAGTCGGCCCGCGAGACCTACACGAATTGCCAGCAATATTTGGACAAGAAAGTCAGCGGCGTGCGGACTACGGACAGCATTCGATCGAGATCCTGGCAGAGATCAATCACGCGCCCCAAATGTCAATCGGCCAAATCGTCGACATTGCCAAGCAGTTGGCGGCAGACGGCGCCGATCTGATTGACGTTGGCTGCGAACCGGGCCACTGTTGGTCGGGAGTTTCCGATGCCGTCAAGGCGTTGCGAGATGAGGGACTTCGTGTCTCGATTGATAGTTTCCAGATTGATGAGATTAAAGCAGCCAGCAAGGCGGGTGCCGAGTTGGTATTGTCGGTCAACGCTACAAACCGAGTTGCCGCGGCAGACTGGGGCTGTGAAGTGGTCGTGATTCCAGATGACATTCAAACGCTCACCGGCCTGGCCGATACGGTGGAACTGCTCGAAAAAAAGAACGTCTCCTACCGATTAGATCCAATCCTAGAACCAATCGGCTATGGATTTGCGGCGAGCCTCGCGCGATACACCGAGGTTCGTCGACGCTATCCGGATTCGTCGATGATGATGGGAATCGGAAATCTGACCGAATTGACCGATGGGGATTCTGCCGGCATGAACGTGCTGCTACTGGGATTCTGTGAAGAACTCGGGATCGCCAGCGTTTTGACCACCCAGGTCATCAACTGGGCTCGGTCGACCGTCCGCGAAATCGACTTGGGACGACGCCTGGTTCACCACGCGGTCCGCCATCAAGTACTCCCCAAACATCTCGAACCGGGACTGGTCATGCTACGGGACCCAAGACTCTATCCGATGGGGTCTCAAGAGCTTGAAATGATGGGGCAACAGCTGAAGGATCCGAACTTCCGCCTGTTTGCAGAAGACGGTGAAGTTCATTTAATGAATTCGAACCTGCATTTGAAGGACACCGACCCCTACCGTCTTTTCAGCCGGCTGATGGAAACTTCCCCGAAAAACGTCGATTCCTCACACGCCTTCTATCTGGGATATGAGGTGGCAAAAGCGATCACCGCCTTGACGCTGGGCAAGCAATACCGTCAGGATGAAGCGCTGGACTGGGGGTTTTTGACCCTCCCCGAAAAGTCTCATCGCAATCGCAAGCTCGACGATTCGTAACCCTTCGTCGAACGGAACGCCATGAATGCCCGCACCGCCTGAGCATAAAACGAAAACGGACCGCCCGATGATCAATGAGATTTCTCCGCCACCTTTGGCGGCGGAGGTTTTCGAAAGACTCGCCCGACTGCCCGGGTGCATCTTCCTTGACAGCGCGCAGACACATCCAGAACTTGGTCGTTACTCTTACGTCACTGCCGATCCATTCGCCACAATTCGAGTCCCCTCAGATTCGAAACATCCACTGCATCGCTTGGAAGCAGCGCTCAATCAATTAAGCTCGCACCGCGATCCCGAACTCCCTCCGTTTCAAGGTGGCGCCGCCGGTCTATTTGCTTACGAGCTTGGTCGCTCGTGGGAAACCATCGCGTCGCCCCGAACGGATGAGTTCCACTTACCCGCCCTGGCCGTTGGCCTGTACGACGTCGTCATCGCCTTCGATCATCAACAACAGCGATGCTGGATCGTTTCTCAGGGCTGGCCCGAGCGAGACGTAACGGCTCGTCGCCAACGGGCAAGTGACCGATTGGAGCAATTCAGGTCGGTACTCGATCAACCAATCGACGGCCTGCCCTCCCTTGCTAGCCACCGCCGCGAAACCATTTCCATTGACCAACAGAACCAACACCACTTGGTACATGTCCCTGGCAAAACGTCTCAAACTCCGACCAATCTGCTGAGCAATTTTTCTGCGAACGGTTTTAAACAAACAGTCGAAAAAGCCATCGAATACATTCATGCTGGCGATGTATTCCAAGTCAACTTGGCACAGCGTCTCATCCACCCGCAATCAGTCGATTCGGTTTCGCTTTACCAGCGGTTACGAGCTGAGAATCCGGCTCCTTTTGCTGGCTATTTCGACATGGGAGACTTTCAAATTGTCAGCGCATCGCCGGAGCGATTCCTAAAAGTCAACGATGGCAGCATCGAGACGCGTCCCATCAAGGGCACGCGACAACGAGTCACCGGCGCCGAAGCCGACCTGTTCACCGGCGACGAGCTAAAACAGAGTGAGAAGGATCTTGCCGAAAATGTGATGATCGTGGATCTGATGCGAAATGACTTGTCGCGAGTCTGCGATGACGAATCCGTGATCGTCAACCAGCTTTGTAGCGTCGAAACGTATCAATACGTCCAACACTTGGTCTCGTCGGTAACCGGCCAACTGCTTCCCGATTGCAGCCCGTTCGATCTGCTCCGCGCCGCGTTTCCCGGGGGCTCGATCACGGGTGCTCCCAAACTCCGCGCTATGCAGATCATTTCTGAATTGGAGCCGCACGCACGAGGCGCCTATTGCGGCTCCCTCGGATACTTGACCTGCGATGGCCAGATGGATCTGAGTATACTGATTCGCACGATCACGGCCGGAGGTGGTTGGTGGCAACTCCCGGTCGGCGGCGGAATTGTTTCTCAATCGGAACCCACTCAGGAGTACGCCGAAACCTGGCACAAGGCAGAAGGGCTGTTGCGAGCCATTCTGTGAATCGCAAATTATGATTTTGTTGATCGACAATTACGATAGTTTCGTCCATAACCTCGCTCGCTATCTGCGGCGAATGGGATCCGACACCCTTGTCGTCAGGAACGACAAGATTACAGTCGATTGGATTCAGAACAATGAAATCGAAGCCATTGTTCTCTCACCCGGTCCTTGCACACCTGCTGAGGCCGGCATGAGTCTTGAGATCGTCGATCGATTCTGGAAAACAATTCCCCTGCTGGGCGTCTGCCTAGGCCATCAAACGATTGCCGCCGCGTTTGGTGCGTCGATTATCCGGTCAACGGCTCCGATGCACGGACGGGCCAGTCAAATTCATTGCCAATCATCCGACTTGTTTGATGGACTTCCCAATCCGCTCACCGTAGCTCGATATCACTCCCTGGTCGTGGACGAATCCACGTTACCCGACAAACTTCGAGCTACTGCCCACGCGCGCGACGGGACGCTCATGGCCGTGGAACATGTGACTCACCCAATCGTCGGCTGGCAATTCCATCCTGAATCCATTCTGACCGAATCGGGTTATGAGTTACTGGCGAGATTTTTTCATCGGGCTGGCATGCGAGTGCCCAATCCTTTGCCGAACATGGAAACCGAACAACGACGCATGACACCAGCTCCAATCAGCTGGACGAATCACCCGATCACTTTTTAGGGAGCAGGCATTTGATTCTGGAAGGCATTGTCACAACGCTCAACGATGATGGGCAGGCCAACGTTTCCCCCATGGGGCCAATCGTTGATCGTCAAATCCAAGAATTAAAGCTACGACCCTACCAGACCTCCCAAACCTACCAAAACTTGAAACGCCACGGCGAGGGAGTGTTCCACGTAACCGACAATGTGGCGATGCTGGCCCAATGTGCGATCGGCCCCATCACACCGCCCCCCACATTCATCAAAGCCCCAAATATAAGTGGCAAAATCCTGACCGACGCTTGTCGTTGGTATGAATTTCGCGTTCTTGATTTGGATGATACTCAACCGCGCACCACTATCCGCTGTGAGATTGTCGGCCATGGTCGACAGCGGGACTTTTTCGGCTTCAATCGCGCCAAACACGCCGTGCTCGAGGCCGCCATCCTCGCCACGCGTGTTAACCTGATACCTCAGGATCAGATTGAGTTCGAAATGAAACGACTCCAGACGTTGATCGAAAAGACCGCTGGTGATCAAGAAAAATGGGCATTTGAGTTTCTAAGGGATTACGTCCACAATAAGACAACGCTCAAACCGTGAATTTCGAATTTCGACGCTGTGAGGGAGCCACGATTAGCGCTAGCGATACGATGAACTGCGGACGCATCACGATTTCCGCCCCTGCTCGACTCCATTTTGGCTTGCTGTCGTTTGGTAATCCCAACGTCAGACAGTATGGCGGCGTTGGCGTCATGGTCGACAATCGATCGATTTCGCTGGCGGCTGAACCCCACACGAATTTCATGGCCGAGGGACCTTTGTCGGAACGAATCGCGGAATTCGCGCAGCGGTGGAAACAATATTACGAGCTGGAATTGCCCCATTGTCGACTGCAGCTCTTGCACGCACCGGCTCAACACGTCGGTTTGGGGGTGGGCACCCAACTGGCCTTATCCGTCGCAACTGTTTTGCACACGTTGCGCGGTGAAGCTGTTCCTGAAGTACCGAAATTGGCCCAGTCGGTAGGTCGCGGCCAACGATCGTGTATCGGAAGTTATGGATTCTCGCGAGGTGGATTGCTGTTTGAATTGGGTAAACAACCCGAGGAGACGTTTGCGACTTTGGCGGATCGGATCGAATTGCCGGAGAGCTGGCGGGTCGTACAAATTCGCTCCAATCTTGCGACGGGAATTTCGGGACCAGTCGAAACAAAAGCTTTCAAACATCTTCCCGCGGTCCCCGCCTCGACCACTCAATCTCTCATCAATGAAGTCACCACATCGATGCTGCCCGCTGCGAGATGCGGCGACTTTGACCAATTCAGCGAGAGCGTCTACCGATATGGTTTCCAGGCTGGTCAATGCTTTGCAGAACAGCAAGGCGGCCCGTTTGCAAATCGACAACTCGAATCCTGGGTCGCAGCAATTCGCAAGCAGGGCTTCGCCGGCGTTGGCCAAAGCTCCTGGGGACCGACTTTGTTCGTATTTCAACCCAGCCAGGATGACGCCCTGGCATTCATGAATTGGTTTCGACAGAAATTCGATGCGGGGACCGAAATAGACCTCACAAGCTCCAGCTTTAACAATCGTGGTGTCGAAATCCAAGTCCTGCATGCAACCTGAAAATCACAGGTCGTAGAGATTCATTCCAAGTGAACCCGAACAGCTCTTTTCGTGTCAAACGCATAAACGCAAGTCCAGCCGACGAGTATTAATTGTCGCACCATGCCAGACCATGCCAGACCATGCCAGACCGTGCCAGACCGTGCCAGACCATGCCAGACCATGCCAGACTAGGACAGCTCGGACAGAAGGCTTAAAATCTGAGAGTTACCAACCCTTTATTGAATGAGACATTTGATGGCAGAACTCGGTGTAAACATTGACCACGTGGCGACCGTTCGGCAAGCGAGAAAAACCTATGAGCCGGACCCCGTCTGGGCGGCAACCCTAGCCGAACTTGGTGGCGCCGACAGCATTACCATCCACCTCCGTGAAGATCGTCGGCATATCCAAGACCGTGACTTGCGGATCCTGAGAGAGACCGTCACGGTCAAATTGAATCTAGAAATGGCCTGCGACGCAGAAATCGTACGTATCGCCTGTGAAGCGACCCCAGACCAAGTAACCCTCGTCCCCGAACGACGGGAAGAGGTAACGACAGAGGGTGGCCTCAATGTTGTCGGACAGCCTGAGTCGGTGATCCATGCCATCGAAAAACTGAAATCTTCGGAAATTCTCATCAGCCTATTCCTCGACCCCGAACCCAATCAGCTCAAAGCAGCAAAGGAACTGGGGGTTGATGGGGTAGAACTCCACACGGGGCCCTATTCGCTGGCAAAACCCGATGACCATGCGGGCGAACTGAATCGGCTCGTCGAATCAGGCAGGTTGATTCGTGAACTGGGAATGACGCTCCACGCCGGTCATGGCTTGACCTACCGCAACGTGCAACCCGTGGCAGGGATTGACGACATGTGCGAGTTAAATATTGGCCATAGCATCGTGGCAAGAGCACTGATGGTGGGGATGCAACAGGCAGTTCGGGAGATGAAAGATCTAATCGTCTAGCAACGGCTCCCGTCTGCTCCGCTCAGCGCGTGCCCCTTCGGGACACCCACCTGGCGGACCGAGCCCACCGGGCTGAGTTCCAGGAAGCCGAACCGAGAGTTTCGACGACTCCGTCTCGCCGGCCCTTTCCCGGTCTAGTCAAGTGTCTTATCATGGCCGCAGGATTCCAATGACATCTATCCAGGAATGCAGGCAGCGTTATGACACGGAAAGGCTCTGATTTCGCCGGTTTATCGGTCGCATTGGTAACCCCATTTGACGAAAACAACAAGGTCGACGTCCAAACCTTACGGCAACAAGTCGAGTTCCAGATCGCAGCGGGAACGACTTGCCTCTGCCCGATCGGCACGACAGGTGAATCCCCCACACTGACTCCCCGAGAGCACGAACAGGTCATCTCGGAAGTTGTGCAAGCGGCAGCCGGGCGAATCAAGGTCATGCCTGGTACCGGCTCCAACAGCACGGCAGAGGCACTACGATTCACCAAATGGGCGGCGAGTGAGGGGGCGGATGCCGCTCTCATGGTTGCTCCCTACTACAACAAGCCCACTCAAGAAGGGTTTTATCAACACTACAAGGCCACCGCCGAAGCAGTGGACATTCCCATCTGCGTTTACAATATTCCCGGTCGGACTGGCAAGAATATTGAACCCGATACGATCGCCCGTATGGCCGAGATTGAAAACATCACCATGGTCAAAGAAGCAACGGGCTCGATGGACCAAGCGTCGCAAATTCTCGCGACCACGAACCTGACGGTTTTGAGCGGCGACGATAGCATGACATTACCGTTAATGTCGGTGGGAGGTGAAGGAGTGATCTCCGTGGTTGGCAACATTGTTCCCCGAGACATGATCGAACTGCTGCAAACCTACCTGGCAGGCGACTTCGTCAAGGCCCAACAACTGCATGCACGATTGTTCACCCTCTGCCGAGACCTTCTTTCGCTTTCAACCAATCCAATTCCGATCAAGTCCGCCATGCAGATGCTCGGGCGGGACACGGGTGCGTTACGACTGCCGATGACCTCTCTGGACGAGCAAGGACAAGCAAAACTGCGAGAGACCTTGACCGGTTATGGATTACTGTAATGGCCGAAAATGACTTTGATATCGAAAGCTTGGCTCGCTTCCTGCACATTTCTCCGCAGCAGGTCGACCGTTTAGTAACACGTGGTCGAGTCCCCGGTCGGAAAGTCGCGGGGCGATGGCGGTTTTCTTCCGCCGAAATCCATCATTGGATGGAAGAGCGGATGGGACTGCTCGAAGACGGCGAATTGGTACAAGTCGAAGGCGCCCTTGCTCGCGCCGACAACATCGCCACCTCGGAAGTTTTACTTCGTGAGATGCTCAGCGTCGACACGATCGCTGTCCCGTTGAAAGCCAAGACCAAAGGCTCGGTGATCTCTGAGATGGCCAACCTGGCCGCACAATCAGGCATGCTTTGGGATCCCGACAAGATGGAAGAGGCAGTGCGAACGCGCGAGCAACTGCAAACAACCGCGATGGAGTCCGGCATCGCGCTCTTGCATCCGCGTCGTCCGCTTTCGAATATCCTTTCGGAACCGGTGCTGGCAATCGGTGTTTCCCACCAAGGAATTCCATTTGGCGGTAGCCGTCGCTTAACAGATTTATTTTTTCTCATCTGCTCAACCGATGACCGCGGACACCTACGCACTCTAGCAAGATTGAGTCGCCTGATTGCAAACGAAGATCTTGTTACCAACCTCCGTAATGCGGTCGACCAAACCGAAATCCATGAGCGAATCAGCCAGGGAGAGGCCGACCTAAACAATTAGCGGATCTGCCAAGGGTCGTTTCGAAAGCATAACGAGCGTGAGTTCCATGTCGCAACGCGTGCTATTAATTGGCTGCACCAACGAGCCTGAATTTCGGGCCATGTCGGATTGGCTGCAGCAGAATCTTCAACTGACCACCGTCGATGATATGCGATCGATACCGCCTGATTTGAGTCAGTTTGACCTGATCCTGATCGCGATGTCATTGCGATTCCAATTCAGCCTCGAAGCCATTCAGCAACTGCGGAAGTCAGTCCCCCTCGCGAGAATCTGCACGATCGTGGGGAGTTGGTGCGAGGGTGAAACGCGCAGCGGCCAAGCATGGCCTGCCGTCGAACGCATGTATGTCCACCAAGTGGTCGCACGCGCGATACATGAAAACTGGCAAGAACAGATCCCCAGCTTTCCATCGACCTTTAGCAATGATGAATATTGGCTGGCACGCGGCAACCAGTCTCGTACACCTTGCCCCATCGACGAGGGGATTCTCATCTGCAGTCGAGATCACGAATCGGGCAAGGCCTTAGCCCTTGCCTGCCAACAAGCAGGATTTCGAACGTCGGTTGTGCGCCCCGATACGTTTGGTACGCACGAGAAAATAGGAGTCGTTCTTTACGACGCAGACCGAAATCACCAGCAGCGCCTCGAGCAGATTCAAAAATTGGCGAACGGCTATCCGGCCGCCCGCATCGTGACCTTACTGGAATTCCCCCGGCATGACGAAATCAGCCAGATTCGAGCGGTTGGCGGCCATCAAGTGCTCGGCAAACCCTACGACATTGACGATTTGGCTGCCTGCTTAAGCTAGATGCCCAACCGGTGGCAGTCTGGCAACTCCCCCCATCAGATGGCTGACTGTCACCGCCCCTCGTGAGAGTCCCTGCCGTTTGCTAAGATGGTAGCTTCTGTTGAGCTACCATTCTGCCCCTGCAGTCACATTCTTGGGAATATTGCCTTTGACCACCGCACAATCATCGATCAACGCAAACTCCGCCAAGGGAACCTATGCGTTCATCAGCTTAGGTTGCCCGAAAAACCTAGTTGACAGCGAACGAATGCTGGGGCTCCTACAACTGGATGGATACCAACTGGTGCAAGAACCGGATGGAGCCGATTTTGTGGTGGTGAACACTTGTGGCTTTATCGAAGCGGCGCGTGAAGAGTCGTTTTCGGCCATTCACGAAATGCTGCAGCTCAAACGGGAAGGTCGCACACGAGGAGTGATCGTTTCTGGCTGTCTCGCCGAGAGACAGAAAGATGACCTATTGAACAGTTGCCCGGAAATTGATCATTTGGTGGGTGTGTTTGGGCGAGAGGAAATCACCCGGGTGGCTGATCGCCTGTTAGGGGATCTCGAGGAACAACGAACTGTATTTCGTCCCGCCGCAATTCGGGCCCTCCCAGACACTGACCGACTGCGCATCACGCCCAGACACTTCGCCTATCTCAAAATCTCGGAAGGATGTGACCGACTCTGCACCTTTTGTGCCATTCCGAAGATGCGGGGCAAGCATGTGACCAAACCGATCGAGCAGGTGATCCATGAAGCCCGCCAGCTTGTCGATGATGGCGTCCGCGAATTGATTGTCGTCGCCCAGGACACGACCTACTACGGCCTTGACCTTTATGGTCGTCCCCAGTTGGCCGAACTGCTCAAGCAACTTGACGCAGTCGAAGGTCTTGATTGGATTCGCTTAATGTACTTCTATCCGATGTACATCGATGATGAGCTGATTGAAACACTGGCTAACAGCCAGCGGATTGTCCCCTACCTCGATATGCCGCTGCAGCACATCAACGACACGATGCTCCGCCGAATGTCACGAAAAGTAACTCGAGCACAGACAGAAGAGTTGCTAACCAAACTTCGTGACAACATCCAAGATCTCGTACTTCGCACAACTTTCATCACAGGTTTCCCCGGCGAAACGAATGAACAGTTCGAAGAGCTTGTTGAGTTTGTTCAGCAGCAGCGTTTCGAGCGGATGGGCGTTTTCGATTACTCGCTTGAACCGGATACGCCAGCCGCTCAATTACCCCATCACATTGCGGCAGAGGTGATGCAGGCTCGACGCCAGCGACTAATGGAGGTTCAGCAAGAGATTTCGCACAACTGGAATCTGCAACAAGAGGGTCGCCGAATGCAGGTGATCCTCGATTCGAGCGTGCCAGAGCAATCCAACGCGTGGGTCGGCCGCTCCAAGGCCGATGCTCCGGATGTAGATGGACTTGTTTACGTGACGGGTGAGAATCTTTCGGAAGGTCAAATCGTGGACTGCGAAATCGTGGCAGCCCGCGAATACGACCTGATCGCGGCAGCGCTGTAATTCGAACAGCCAATCAAATTCTTTCGATCAGAAAGCGTATCAAATAGCCATGGAATCAAAACCTCAGGGTCCTGATCCGTTCGCGATGACATTACCGAATCAGATCACGATCGCGCGTTTGGTCATCTCGATTCTGTTGTTCATCTTCGTTCCGCTCCAGCTTTACATACCCGCCTTGATCGCTTTCGTGGTCGCAGCGGGCACCGATTGGGTCGATGGTTATCTTGCAAGGAAGCATAACTTAGTGACAAAACTCGGCCGAATCCTCGATCCGTTCGCCGACAAGATCCTGATTTGTGGCTCGTTCATTTTCCTAGCGGCCGAGCCTGAATCCCAGATTCCGGCTTGGATGGCCGTGGTCGTTGTCGGCCGAGAACTGCTCGTGACCGTCTTGCGAAGCTTCATGGAGGAGCAGGGAGTCGATTTTTCGGCAAAGATGGCCGGTAAACTGAAAATGGTTTTCCAGTGTGCGGCCGTCGTGATGAGCCTTGCGTTACTGGCAACCCAACCGGAAATACCAACGTGGCTGAAGATCTCCACAAGTATCGTCGCTTGGATTGCCGTGATCTCAACCGTCTATTCTGGAATCGGCTACATCATTACAGCGGCTCGGCTGCTGCGTGGCTAACGCGGTCGGAAACTCGCAGGTGATTTCATGATCGAATGGCTCCTGTCGCTTCTAGTCGGTTTTGCGGTGGTTGGCATTCCTCTCAGCCTGTTTCTCTGGGTCTTGTGCTTTGCTCGAATGCAAAAGGGGCAACCGATCATTCCCTGGTCTCCCCGACGACGCGTCCCCTGGAATCTTCTCGATTTAATCGCGATTCTCTTTATTGGGCTGGTAGTCGTTTCCGGTTCAACTCAATTAATCTCCTCTACATTCGACCTCAACTTGGCAGAGATGGAGCTGGAAGATCTCCCTCCGAATCAGCAAATGCAGCTGCTGATTGGGGGGTCAGTTTCATCGGTCGCGGTACTCCTGCTGTCCCTCGCTTTCATCCGCATCCGTGCTCGGGCGAACCTTGCCGATCTGGGATTGAGCGGTGGTCAAATCGGGCAGGACTTATTGCTAGGACTGACGGGCTTCATAATGCTGGTCGTTCCCATGCTGGCGATCCAGCTGACCGCAACGTTTTTAATTCAAACTGACGAACGACATCCGTTCATTGATGTCATCCTGCAAACACCCGACATTCAGTTCTTAGCGGTAATAACCTTTGCGGGAATCGTTGTCGCACCACTGGCTGAGGAGTTCCTATTTCGAGTCATTCTGCAAGGTTGGCTGGAGCGTGTCATGATGGAATTCCGCTCCCCCCCTGCCCCTTCCTGCGACAGTCTACCTTTGAACCACGCTGGAGAGTTGGACTCCTTGGGAGCCGCAGCTTGTTCCACCGAATCCGACTTACCCATCCCCCTTGATACTCCCGTCACTCCGGATCCGATCCCCGCAGAACGCGTCACGAAGAACCCCGTAACCGCAGCGAATTGCGACGATGAAGATGATGCAGCAGAGCCCCAAGGACCCCTCTGGTGCTTTCCGATTCTGATTTCCGGCGTGATGTTTGGTTTGGCCCACCTGGGACAAGGTCCCGCCCCGATTGCTCTCATCTTTCTGGGCTGCGGACTCGGCTATATTTACCAGCGGACTCACCGCGTCCTTCCCTGCATCACCGTTCATTTCCTGGTCAACTTGCTGGCGATTGCACAACTTGGCCTTTATATCGGGCAACAAGCCAATCCGTGAACATCCCAGAAATCGACGGGAAACCAGTCTGGTGTCGCGGAGGTCGTGAATCCGGCTATAATCTGCCACCGTTGGCGTGAGATCATCACCCCCCACCTCAGCCCCCCGACAATTCGAGAAAAGGAATTTTGATATGGCCTTTGGCTTCGGCATCATTGGATGCGGCATGATTTCAACTTTTCATGCCAAGGCAATAAACGATATTCGAGGTACGAAAATCACAGCTTGCTTTGATGCCTACGAGCCATCCGCAGCACGGTTTGCAAAAGAGAACCAATGCCGCCAGTATGCGAAACTCGAAGAGATGCTGGCTGACGACGAGGTGGATATCGTCACGATTTGTACTCCCAGCGGAGCACACATGGAGCCCGCCGTTGCCGCGGCCAGAGCTGGTAAACACGTGATCGTTGAAAAGCCACTCGAAATCACTTTGAAACGGTGTGATCGAATTATCAAGGAATGCGAAAAGAATGGAGTTGTGTTATCTGCAATCTTCCCATCGCGATTCCACGAATCTTCCCAACTGATCAAAAAAGCCATCGACAAGAATCGGTTTGGCCAAGTCACGATGGGCGATGCTTATGTGAAATGGTTTCGGACGCAGGAATACTACGATAGTGGTGCGTGGCGAGGCACGTGGAAGCTTGACGGGGGCGGAGCGTTAATGAATCAAGCGATCCATAGCGTCGATCTGCTCACGTGGCTCATGGGGCCGATCGATTCGATCACCGCCCACACGTCGACCCTCTCGCACCAACGGATTTCGGTGGAAGACGTGGCCGTGGCCACAGTCCGATTTGCGAATGGCGCTCTGGGCGTCATCGAAGCCTCCACGGCTGCGTATCCTGGCTATCTTAAACGGATCGAAATCCATGGCTCGAAGGGAACAGCAATCCTGGAAGAAGAGGATATCAAAGTCTGGGACTTTGAAAAAAACACCAAGGCCGACAAGGCGATCAAACAGCGAATGGCTGGAAAAACTAAAACCGGTGGTGGGGCGTCGGATCCAACTGCGATTGGACATCATGGACATACTGCTCAGTTCAAGGATGTGCTGAAGGCGATCAAGTCGGGCGGAAGCCCGCAAATCGACGGCCCAGAAGGGCGTCGTTCCGTGGAGATCATCCTCGCCATCTATAAATCGGCAGAAACGGGCAAAACGATTGGGCTGCCACTCAAGACGGATCCGACGCTCAAAGCACGCAGCAAAGACAAATAAGTCGGAAACCAAGCTTCGGGAGATCGATACTGCCAACCAATGGACTCAGGCGATCCCAGCCTGAGTAAACCGTGCCTGAGCCCCGATCCTATCGGATCGCTCGCTGACGGCGAAGATGGGACAAGGAACGGAAGGTGCTGGCAGGGCTCTAGCGACGAAAGGAGCGGTTTTCATCTTTTCCAGCGGCCGCGATCGTGGCAAAATCTCGCCAGGCGTGATCAGGAAGCTGGCTGCGTGGAAAGGGCCGCTGAGGTCACGCAACAGCAACACCGTGGCAAATCCACCTGGCGATCGCCCGGAAATTATCCCTGGTACAGTGAGAGGCGAATCGCGTTTGGCAACATGGACGCTGCAAAAAAAAAGAAGAAAAAACGAAAACGTGAGAATCGCGTTCAGGATTGGCTAGTTTATCTAGTGCTTCGAATCGTGATTTGTGTTGTTCAAGCGCTTCCGATTGACTGCTGCGCCCAAATCGCTCAATTCCTCTCCTGGATCTGTTATGACTGCCTCAAGATCAGACGCAGCACGGTAGATGAGAACCTGCGTTATGCTTTCCCGCATTATTCCGCAGAAATGAGGGACCAGATCGCCCGCGGGATGTGGCAGCACATTATCCTGATGGTTTGCGAACTGGCCCACATGCCCCGCAAGATCCACGACACGAATTGGCGTAGTCACGTCTCCATGTCGCGGGCTGACATGCGAAGATTCGTAAAATACCTGCTCGACCAACGACCTGCCGTCGTGGTTTCTGGCCATTTCGGAAATTTCGAAGTCGGTGGAATCATCGCTGGCCTACTGGGTTTTCCAACATTCACGGTCGCAAGACCATTGGACAATCCTTACTTACAGAACTTCATTACGCGTTTCCGTGAGGGAACGGGGCAATTCATGCTGGATAAGCGGGGGACTGCGATCCAGATCGATCGAGTTCTCCATGCCGGAGAAACGCTGGTGCTGTTAGGCGATCAAGCTGCAGGTCCCAAAGGCTGCTGGGTTAATTTCTTTGGTCGCCCTGCCTCATGCCACAAGGCGGTGGCGCTCTTTTCACTGGTCAATCGGGCTCCCATGTTGTTGGCCTACAGCAAACGGAACCGCCAACCTTTGCAATTCGAGGTCGGAGTCTCTGCTTTGTTTGACCCTCTCACCGATGAGATTGCGGGGGTGAAGCAATTAACGCAATGGTACAGTGACCAGCTTGAAACGATAATTCGCACAGATCCGTCGCAGTACTGGTGGTTACACCGACGCTGGAAACAAAAAATAGCTCGCAGGGGAAAGCGCCGCCAAGATCCCCCAGGACCGGTTCCACCTCACCGCGAAACCACCCCAAAACAGCGGCCGAAGATTGATGCTTCCTGAGAGATTCACGAATCGATGATCCGTTGAGAGTGATCTTTCGCTATGATGAGTGTGCACGAACCTCCGAAAGAACCTCAAAGTCCGAATACCCCCGAGACAACTTTTTCATGAGTGAATATATTCGTGTGGCTCAGTGTTCCGATTGCCCACCGGGACATGGGATTGAAGTCGTCGCCAGCGGTCGCATGATCGCCCTATTCAACGTCGACGGCCAATTCCACGCTCTCGACGGGGTCTGCCCGCACCAGGGTGGTCCTTTGGGCCAAGGCGAACTCTGTGGCACTATCGTGACCTGCCCCTGGCATGGTTGGCAATTTGATGTTTCGACCGGGCAACATCAGATCACCCCCACGATTTGTCAACCTCGATTCGACCTGAAGATCGAAAAAGATCAGGTGCTGGTTCGCGTCGCCGATTTGGATGAGAGTTGAATCATGGAACAGGTGTTTGTACGGATAGCGATTTTACTTTCGACCCTAATTCCCAGTAGCAACATGAAGAATCACAACAATTCAGCACAACTTACGGTGGTTGAAAGGTAAGTGGCACCTTGATTAGCTATCGCCCTTTCTTGAATTGTGATCCACCTGCTGTTTGCCAACTGTGGCGACAGCATGCCAACGTGATCGGTGTGATGCACCCGATGTCGGTAATGCTGTTGGAATCTTTTGTTCTCTCGAAACCGTATTTTGATCGCAACGGTCTGATCTTGGCATTGGATGATGGGAAACCGGTTGGCTTCGTACATGCTGGATTCGGTCCAACCACTCATCGCGATCAACTCTCAACGGATATCGGTACTACTTGCATGCTTGTTGTGCCCGAACATGCCGAACGAGAGCGTATCCAAAGCGAGTTGCTCCAACACAGCGAGAGTTATCTGCGTGGAAAAGGCGCGATTGAGTTACGAGCGGGAGGTGCTTATCCGAACAGCCCGTTCTATCTTGGCTTGTACGGTGGCAGCGAGTTGCCCGGCATCTTATCAGGGGATCCGCAAGGAAGTCAGTGTTTTCGACAAGCCGGTTACGAGGAGATCGAACGCTACCAGATCTTTCAGCGATCCATCACTCAGTTTCGCCCCCCCATTGATCGATCAATGATTCAATTGCGACGTCAATTAAAAGTCAGGCTTATTTTTGAAACCAATGCTTCCTCCTGGTGGGACGCCTGCATTTTTGGTCCGTCAGATCGGATTTTTTTCCAACTGGAAGCCAAGCGTGGCGGGACACCGGTCGGAACAGTCACCTTTTGGGACATGGGACCACTCTCCACACGTTTCCCAAGTTCAGCAATGGGGATGACCGGTTTGTTGATTGAAGATGAACACCGCGGCAAAGGATTCGAAAGTTTCTTGATTTCCGAATGCTTACAGCATTTGGCAAAATCCAACATCACGATCGTTCAGACGCAGACCAAGTCAAGCGATTCGGCGAGTCACGACGCCCTGCAAAAACTCGGCTTCGAACAGCTTGACCATGGCATTCTTTTCGGCAAATGAGTCCTGCCCAGTCAATCGGGCCCCAGTCAATCGGGCCCCAGTCAAGCTTTCAATGGAATTAGAGACCGAGGGAATCGTAGCTCCAGCGATCACTCGCTTGCAAGGCATTGAAATCAGGCCGCACATCGAAGCCAAATCCTACACATTGCAGAGAAGCGATTTGCAGTTGGCCATGCACAATGCGGGGGCGAACCAGATCGCCCGCTCCTTCGTAAAAATCGGGATGCCGGGCCAAAGCCTGTTGCTGCTGGTCAAAGGGCAAATAGGAGAGTCCAGGATGGTAGTGGTGCCCATTTCGCTCGACATGTGCCAGCCCTAAAGTCGCCACCAGACACAAATCGCTTTGCACCGGAATGATCCCCACGGTGCAAAGATCTTCCGCCGTCATCAAAAAACGATTGTTTCCCAACTCTCGATTGCGAACCCAAGTCAAACCAAGGTTTAACAGACTGCGAACGGGCCCCTTGCAGTTCTTACTGCTGACGCCCCGATAGCCAAGTTCAAGAGCATCTCGGTAGGCATTTCGTTGCTGATCGGATTCATCAATTATGACCGCTTTGTGCTCGCTCAAACGGCGAATTCCAGCAGTATGTTCTCGATCCAACGCGATCTCACGGGGAAGGGGTTGCTCAATCAACAGCGTGTTGCGCCACAACGTTTGCAGCTGGGAGCGCGACTGAATTTCTTCGATGAGCTGGTCAAAATCCGCCGGATCGGTGTATTGTTCATTTCCGTCCAGCGTGAGGCTGTAATCGTGGCCCAAGTGACGCTCCGCAATTGTCGCAATCGTTTCCAACCGGACCAAGTCAGTTTCTAAATCATTCCTCACTTTCACCTTGAAGTAGCGAACCCCCAACTGTTGAACGTACTGTTCGAATGTTTGCGGATATCCATCATTGATCCGGTCTTCTGCCGCAAGCTGAACATCCGTGAGTGGATCCGCCAAGCCAATGGTGTGTCGCACATACATTCGCGAAAGCGGCTTGGGAGGCAACCAGTCCCGGGGCTGACAACCGGCCAATTCCGGATGCACCAAGCGGGCATCAATCTTAAGATCATTCTGGCGAATCAGATCAGCAAAACTCAAACCGGCCAAGCGAGCCATCGCATCGATGATGGCCCGTTCAACAAGACTCACGGCAAAACTGGCTAGCAGGCCCGGCAAACCGCCTTGAGCCGCTTGTTGATGAACCCGCTGATCGACTCGTAACCAACCGTTGAAAAACGATTCGGGTTGATCGAATTCATCAGCAAATATTTGCGTGGCTTCCCGAATCAACGACAGCATATCGTTGATTTGCTGCTCGTAGTCTTTCGTGGGCGACTTATCGAACCAACTTGGCGGCAGACAATCACCGCTGTATCCAACTTCCGTCTGCCGTTGACATTCGATGGTTGCTTCCAGCGTCGCTTGGGGACACTTCGTCAAACAGGCTTTACCATAACGAAATGGTAGGCGAGTCGTTGAATTAATCAGCCCCAAGCGAGCCTCAACGAAACGGATTTGCATGCGTTCATTCGGATCGGCTTTCAATCAACTGATCCAACTCCAATTTGAGCCGATCAAGAATCTCATCGTACGGATAAGCTCCGATAGATTCTGGTCCGCGTTTGAGATTGACGTAGCTCGGACCACACCACAGCCCCAGATCGGCATCATCGGTCTCACCCGGTCCATTCACCCGGCAGCCCATCACGGCGATGGTGATGGCATGATCCTGAGCATACTGGCTCATCTGCTTGACCTTGGCCGCCAATTCAATGAAGGCTTCGTTTTCAACCCGGGAACAACTTGGACAGGCAATGATGTTGAGCGTGTCCACTCCGAAGTTCACCACCGACCGAACTCGACCCGCCGCAATATCACTGAGAATCTGTCGGCCTGCTTCAATCTCCTCGACCTTGCGATCGTTGGGGACCGTGAGTGAAACACGAACCGTGTCTCCGATCCCGCGGCTGATCAACTGTTCAAAAGCAATCCGTGTCTTAATCACCCCATCCGGTGGCAAACCTGCTTCCGTCACTCCTAAATGCAGTGGGACATCAGCTCGCTTTTCTGCGAACAAGCGATTGACTTCGATGACTTTCTGGGGATCAGAATCTTTGAGCGACACGCAATATCGGGTGTAACCAATTTGATCGAGCAACTCACAGTGCTCCCAGGCACTTTCGAGCATGGGGGAAATCGAATCACCTTCTTCGTAACGTTCCAGTTTGGCCGGGTCGACGCTGCCACAATTCACCCCCACGCGCATCGCACAATCGTTTCCCGCGGCAACATTCGCGAGATATCGGACTTTGTCTTGCCAGGGACGCTCTTTCTCGTGGTGATACAAATGGCCCGGGTTGTAGCGAATCTTGTCCACATGGGGAGCTACGTGCTCGGCTAAACGATAGTTTTCCTGCAAATCGACCGATAAATTCGCCTCCGTCTGCTTGCGAATCTCCGCTAAAGCTTCGGCATCCCGCCGACTGTCGACAGCAATTCGTACCACATCGGCACCCGCCTCATGGAGTGCTCGGACCTGGGCAACCGTCGCGTCTACATCCTGTGTGTGGGTGGCGGTCATGCTCTGAATGGCAATCTGATTGCCGGCACCGATGGTTGCCGAACCAATCTTTACAGCCCGAGTCGCGTGTCTTTGTATGCTCACAAATTCTTCCTCAGAGTTTCGAAGCGTTCATTGTTCCTAACCGTGCTTGGGCTGGCAATGTCACTCGCCATAAACAAACTCGAACCTCCGATACGAATCGGGATCGCCGATAGATCGCGACAGCGAGTAAGGATATTTAAACAGTTGGCGTAAGAAGCACAGAAAAAGTTGACTTCAAAAAGAACCCAGCTAAACTACCGACTGAAATAATTTGCCTGAAAACTCACTTGACTGACAACAGGAAGAACGCCAGTGCCCCGAACCGACACCCCAATTCACCCCCCAGAAAAAAAACGGAGCTGGGATCCTCCCGAGCGCTGGACCCATCAGCGGCTACACCAGGAGGCGCGCAGCTCCTTTTTTATGTACTTCAATCACGCGTCGAGGCGCCTCCGTCATCGGCTTCGCCAGACGAGCCGCCGCGTGCCATTCTCAGTCCGTTGGTAAGGGGGCGGTTGGTAAGCGAATTTCCCGATTCCCACGGCAGCAAATCGATACGGTCTCGAATGTTTCAGAGACGAAACAAAGAAATCGCTGGCGTTTGATGCAGGCCCCGAGTACGATCTCTTCTAGAAACTAACGGCTTTTCTGCGTTTCCCTGCTTTATCCGAACTTGATTTCGGAGTCCGCAACAATCTTTGTTCAGGCGACAGTTCAGATGGGTGATTCATGAGTCGGATTTTACGCGCCGGCATTCCCAAAGGCGTCCATTCAACTAAAAAGGCCGCACGTATCTCGACCTACTCCTGCCGAACGGAAACATTGGAAACTCGCCAGTTACTCGCCGGGGACTTGGTTGGACAGTGGGTCGCTGAGAATCTTGAGATTCCGAATGGTGCGGAGGTCCAGGCGTGGCCGGACGAAATCAACCAAGCGCCAGCCGGTCGCTCACTGGGTTCTGTCAAATTAACCACCAACCAGCTGGGTGGCCGCTCGGTCATGCGATTTGACGCTGTCGAAGGGGGTGACAACTTAATCATTTCGAGTTTCAACAACCCGCTGGGGGCCGCCGACGATTTTTCGGTCGTGATCGCTTTTTCGACGAATTCGCAGGAGTTGGTTGGAGAAAACAGCGAGTGGTTCAAAAATACAGGACTCGTCGACAGCAATTCCCTGGGCTTTGGCGACGACTGGGGTTTGAGCATCAATGCAGCCGGCCAAGTCGCCTTCGGCATCAGCGGCGGTTTTACTGGGGTACCACCGCGTACCGTCTACTCGAGCCTCAGCGGCATCAACGACGGCCAACTGCATATCGTCACCGCCACTCGGCAAGGCTCCGAATTAAGCCTCCAGGTCGACAATTTGGCAGCTGATGTAATTCAAGATGCCGACCCGAAAGTGCGTGCTAGCCTTGATGTTGCGCTCGGCAGTCTACTGCATCGAACAAATTTCTTCAGCGGCGACATCGCCGAAGTCCGCATGTACAACGGTCAATTGACAACGGACGAAGCGACTGTCGTCTACAATGAACTCTCTTCCTTTTACAACAACCGACCGCCCGTCTCGATCAGTGATCACTATCAAACCGATGAAGATCGCCCTTTGATCGTGGCGGCAGCAACGGGAGTCCTGGCAAACGACATTGACGCCGATCAGGATCCGTTGGTGGCCATCATTGACACGGAGCCGAGTCACGGCACGGTCAGCTTGTTGGAAAATGGATCTTTTTTCTATGTCCCCGAACGAAATTATTTCGGCACGGACGAGTTTACCTACCGAGCCGTTGATTTCCGGCCGTCGGATCCTCCCGCAACGGTGACGATCGAGATTACCTCGGTTCACGATGCACCGATTGCTCAAAACGATTCCTATAAAACCACACCCACGGAGCCGGTCGTGACTCCGTTTTTCATGAGTATCCTTTCGAATGACGAAAGCAGCGAAGGCTTGACACTCAAGTCAGAGCTTTCTCGTGACGTCACGAGCGGAGAATTGCAGCTAGAAAGCGATGGGTCCTTCCGATTTGATCCCCAGGGGGTCGCCGGAAACATCACGTTTGGTTATCGCGCGAATGACGGTATCGGGCTGTCGAACGAGGCGACCGTTACCATCGTGGTCAACACGCCTCCGTCCGCGATCGCTGATTCGTACGACGTGACAGAAGACGTACCATTCTCAGTCCCTGCCGACGGCGGCGTCCTGGCGAACGACCATGACGCTGACGGGAATTCGCTCACTCCCAGCTTAGGTAGGGAGCCTCGCAACGGCGTACTCACCTTCAACAGCGACGGCAGCTTTGACTACCAGGCCAATCCGAATTTCTTCGGCAAAGATGAATTCACCTACCGATTAACTGACGGCATTGACGAATCGGCAGAAGTCCTTGTTCAACTCAACATACAAGGCACGAATGACCCGCCCATCGCGAATCCCGATGGCTACTTTGCCTTGCCTGGCGATCTGCTTGATGTTTCCGCTGCTGCCGGATTACTCGCCAACGATACAGACATCGACAACCCACAAATATCCGCCGTTTTGGTGGAAGGACCACAAAACGGTGATTTGTCATTGAGAGCCGACGGCTCATTCCGTTACACGCCCAATCTTGATTTCAACGGGTCTGATCAATTCAAGTATCGAGCTGATGATGGGACAGACCAGAGCGAGGAGACAATCGTTTCCTTGCGAATCACCCCACAGCCCATCATTATCAGTGAAATAATGACGTCGAACGCGACGACGATCTCAACCGTTTTACGCACGGCTACTGATCAGGAATTTGAAGGCGAGACCCTTTCGCCGGACTGGATTGAGCTGCGAAACTTCCTCAGCACCCCACTCGACATCGGCGGAATGCACTTAACCGATGATCGTGATGTAACTGACAAATGGACATTTCCAGCTAATACGATATTGCCGGCGGATGGCTACCTGCTCGTCTTTGCCTCAGGCGAAAACATTGCGGATGCTAACCTCGATCAAAAAGGCATCTTGCATACGAATTTTCAGTTGTCGACTGATGGTGGTAGCTACCTGGCTTTAAGCGACAACGCGAATCGAGTCATCCACTCAACGGGTGAAAGCTATCCTGATCAACGCACTCATATTAGCTTTGGTGTTCCCGACGTTGATCCAACCACATTCGCTTATTTTCTGGAGCCAACCCCTGGCGCGGCCAATAAGGCTGGCTTAGCCACCTTAGTGAAAGACACAAGCTTCAGTATCGACCGTGGTTTTTTCCAGGAACCGTTCGACGTCGCCATCAGCACGGCGACCGAAGGAGCGGTGATTCGATACACCCTCGATGGAACCATTCCGACCTTAACCAATGGAAGCGACTACTCAAGTCCACTTACGATTTCAAAGACCACCACTTTACGTGCAGCCGCCTTCAAAGACGGCATGGTGCCGACCAATATCGACACGCATTCCTATTTCTTCGTGACGGATGTTTTGGGACAGACTCGCCAATCCACCATCGCTGCCGGATTCCCCGATCGATGGCGCAATCAGACGGCCGACTACGGCATCGACAGTGACTCACAATTACCGCGTATTGCAGGCGACAGCAATATGTCGCTATCCGACGCACAGGCCGCCATCGTTGAATCGCTCGAGGCGATCCCCTCAATGTCGATTGTGATGAATGTGGATGACATGTTCGGCAGCAAAGGCATCTACAGTAACCCCAATTCAGCAGGCTCCGCTTGGGAGCGACCAACATCCGTCGAATTACTCCACCAGGACGATACAACCGGTTTCCAAATCGACGCGGGCATTCGCATTCAAGGTGGAGCATTTCGCGGGTTCGGACTCACCCGCAAGAAATCGTTTCGCTTGCTCTTCAAGTCGGACTACGGCCCCAGCAAACTCGACTACCCCTTATTTGGTGCAGATGCCAACGCTTCGTTCGACACACTTACATTACGAATGGAGTCCAATGACGGCTGGCAATGGGACGGAGCCGGCGGCCAACCCCAGTATGCGCGCGATCAGTATCTGCGCAACACACAATTGGCCATGGGACAAGTTGCATCCCATGGACGATCCATTCACCTCTACATCAACGGCTTCTACTGGGGACTGTACAACATCGTTGAACGTCCGGACCAATCAATGGGCGAAGCCTATTTTGGCTCCGACAAATACAACTGGGACGGCATCAATTCTGGAACGGCGATCAACGATGACGGTGATCGATTTCGAAGAAATCGCACCCGAGACGCATGGTCAACCATGCAACGCATGGCCCGGGATGTTGAAAAAGCAGATACGCAAGCCGAGAAAACTGATCTACTGATGAAGATTCAGGGCCTCAATCAAGACGGCACCGAGAATCCCGATCTGGAGGATTGGCTGGACATCGAAAACATGATCGACTATCTGTTGATCAACTATTACGGGCACAACAGCGACTGGCCTTTCAAGAATTTCTATGTGGGTCGTGAAAACAGCCCAGAGAGTACGGGCTTCAAATTCTTCATGTGGGATGCAGAATGGTCATTGCTACTGCGAAGCAATGTTCGAGGCAACAATGTCACCGCGAAGTCGGGAGTCGCCGTTCCTTTCCAATCGCTTCGATCCAGTGACGAGTTTCGCGTGATGTTTGGCGACCAGGTACAGAAACACTTTTTCAATGGAGGTGTATTCTACGTTGACCCGGAAAATCCAGACTGGGACCCCGAACACCCCGAGCGCAACGTCCCTGCCTCGATGTACGCTGAGTGGGCGGATCAAGTTTATCCAGCATTGATCGCCGAATCAGCTCGTTGGGGTGACCAACATCGTTCAACACCACGTACGCGAGACAGCGACTGGCAACGCGAATACGACCGCATCATGGAAAGCTGGTTCCCCCGTCGATCAGCAAACATGATCGATATCTATCAGGATCTTGATCTCTTTCCGAAGCTGGCCACTGCCTTGTTCAATCAACGCGGTGGTGCAATCGATCGACAATTCCCCATTGAACTGTCAGTGGGCAAAGGCAACATCTACTACACAACCGACGGATCGGATCCTCGACTGACTGGCGGCGAGATCAGTCCGACGGCGATTCGGTACGAGCAGCCATTTAATCTCTTAGCTAACACAAAAGTCAAAGTCCGTGTCTTGGACAATGGAGATTGGTCAGCAATCGACGAAGCCGACTTCATCGTCGATGCGATTCCCGCGGATGCGACTAACCTACGAATATCCGAATTGCACTACCATCCGGCGAATCCCACCGACGCCGAAAAAGCCGCCGGACACAACGATACAGACGACTTTGAATTCATTGAATTGGTCAATATTTCTGATCAGACCATTGATTTATCCAACATCGAATTCAAAAAGACAATCGTTGACGCCGAGTCGGAAGGGATTGACTTCGCATTTGCAGACGGGAAACTCCAGCAATTGGCACCAGCCGCACGTCTGGTCGTCGTTGAAAACCTCGAAGCGTTTCGCTTCCGCTATGGAGACCAAGTCCCTGTCGCGGGCAGTTGGTCTGGCGGCTTGAGTAACCGGAGTGAAACGATCACCGTCAAGGCGAATGATGAAGTCGTGCAATCTTTCCGCTACGAAGAGAGCTGGCACGAAACGACGGATGGCGCGGGGCCGAGCCTCGAAATCATCGACGCTGCCAATCCCAACTTAACCAGTTGGGGACAAGCCGCAAGCTGGCGTCCCAGCGCCGCCAACGGTGGCTCGCCGGGTACGGCAGAAGTCACGCGCGTGATTGGGGATTCAAACGCAGACGGCATCTTCAATTCCGGAGACCTCGTCACCGTTTTTCGAGCTGGAGAATATGAGGATAATGTTCCCGGCAACTCCAGCTATGCCGAGGGCGACTGGAATGCAGATGGCGATTTCGATTCTGGGGACCTCGTGTTCGCTTTCCAAAACGGAAATTATGCCAGTGACGCGACTCCCTTACTGGCCTCGCCCCAAATCGCTGCCGCCCTGCTGTGGACGGAAACGGATCACAAAAGCAACGTTGCTCAAGTGTCAAACGTAATACTCACAGCCGATCGGCAAACGACCAACGCCCGACAGTTGCCGGA